>CALKIP010000060.1 GCA_937995995.1 uncultured bacterium | reverse complement strand
ATCGCGGGCTTCGAGACGCCGACCGCGGGCCGCATCCTCGTGGGCGAGCGCGATGTGACCCGACTTTCGCCCCAGCGGCGTGGCTTCGGGATGGTCTTCCAGAACTACGCGCTCTTCCCGCACCTGGATGTGGCCGAGAACGTGGCGTTCGGGCTGAAGACGCGCGGCGTGGCACGGGACGAGATCCGGCGACGCGTCGAGGATGCACTCGCCCTCGTCGACCTGGCCGGCTACGGCAAGCGCCGCGTGCAGGAGCTCTCGGGCGGGCAGCAGCAGCGCGTCGCACTGGCGCGCGCCCTCGCGCCCGAGCCCGAGGTGCTCCTCCTCGACGAGCCGCTCTCCAACCTGGACGCCGCACTGCGCGAGCGCACGCGCACCGAGCTGCGCGCGCTCCTCAAGCGCGTCGGCATCACGGCGATCTTCGTGACCCACGACCAGGAGGAGGCCTTCGCGCTCTCCGACCGGATCGCGGTCATGGAGAAGGGACGCCTCCAGCAGCTCGGCACGCCCGAGGAGCTCTACGCGCGCCCGACCAACGCCTTCGTGGCCTCCTTCCTCGGCCGCGCGAACTTCCTCGACGCCCGGGTGGTCGAGCGGGATGGTGACGACCTGGTCTGCGAGGTGGCGGACGGCGTGCGGTGGCGGGTGAGCGTCGCCAATGGCGGGGGGGCGGACACTGGTGCAGGAGCGGACGCCATGATCGCGGGTGAAGTGGATGCGTCTGCCGTGCACCATGACGGCAGATACGGCGACGCCGTGCCGGAGAGCGGCGGCCGGGTGCGTGTCATGGTTCGCCCCGAAGCGCTGCGCGTGGTGCTGACGCCCGAAGCCGGCGATCTGGTGGGCGAGGTCGCGGAGCGGAGGTTCGCGGGCCCGGTCACGCACTACATCGTACGGGTCGGCGACGCGAGCCTCCTCGTCCACGGCGGACCCACCGATGCGGCCGTGGGCGAACGGGTCGGGGTGCGCGCCGCCGGCGGAATGCTCGCCCTTGCGGGTGGAGACGCGTAGACCGGCCGGACCGATGCGGCCAGGGCGTGATGGAGGCGAAGAGGAGCCCGGCGCGGTCCCCGACGGGAGCCGACCGCCTCTCCATGGGCCTTGACCCGCGCGCCGCACCGCTCGATCATTGCGGGTCAGTCTTCGAATCACTCCCCGAACAGGTCCGGACCATGCGCGCCTCATCGATCCTCGCCCTGTCCTTCGCCGCGGGCCTCACCGTCGCCTGTGGCAGCGGTCAGCCCGCGACGCAGATCTCGGCCCAGGACGCTTTCTGGACACAGCTCCAGACCCTCTGCGACCAGGCCTTTCCCGGGTCCCTCGTCCAGGGCTCGCCGGGTGATTCCGCATTCGCCGGCCAGGCGATGGTCATGCACGTCCGCCAGTGTGCCGACGACGAGATCCGCATCCCGTTCCACGTGGGCGAGGACCGCTCACGCACGTGGATCCTGACCCGGACCGAGGAGGGGCTGCGCCTCAAGCACGATCACCGGCTCGAGGACGGCTCCGAGGACGAGATCACCCAGTACGGCGGTGATACGGTCGATGCGGGCGACGTGGAGTGGCAGGAATTCCACGCCGATGAGTACACCGCATCGCTGATCCCTGCAGCGGCGGCGAACATCTGGACGGTCGAGATCGTACCGGGCGAGCGCTTCACCTACGCGCTGCGCCGCGAGGGCACCGACCGGCGCTTCCGCGTCGAGTTCGACCTGACCACCCCCGTCGAACCGCCGCCCGCGCCCTGGGGGTACTGACGGGAAGGCTCGGAAGCTGCGGGCCCGACCTCATCCCGCCCCGGCGGGCCCGTACGTCTACCGCGCGCGCTGCGCGGCCATCCCGCCGGCGTGGCGAAACGCCACGTACATGGCCGCGCCGAAGATCACGATCCCCGCGAAGTGGAAGAGCTTCGCAACGAGCCAATCGTGCTCGAGCAGCCCGAGGCGCAGGAGGAGGTAGGTCCAGTCGTGTTCGCCGCCACCGACGAGCGGTAGCCTTCGGCTCCGCGCGTCGGCCGCGTAGACCGAGATGTTCCAGCAGTTCTGTGCGACCCACCAGAGGACGACGCCCGTGGCGTACCGTTCGCGCCTGCGATGGAAGTACGCCACGAACGCGCCCGGCAGGATGAGCTGGAAGAGGGTCCCGCCGAGAAAGCCCATGAACTCGCCGAACGGAGCGAAGACCAGATGACCGGTCTCGTGGATCGCGAGGTCCACGTTGTCCAGGAGGCGACCCGTCTCCGGGCTCGTCATGCATGCCAGGCCGTAGACGGCGAGGAACGCGGCGAAGCCGATTCGCGCCGTGCGGGCGATGTCATCGCCCGGCAGCCGTGTCTCCGGTACGACCTCCCGTTCGGTGTCGCATGTGGTGTCGCGTTCGGTGTCGATCGCGTTCACGGTTTCATGGGTTCAGCCAGTAGTTGATCTTGAGCACGAGGACGTCGTCGGCCGGGGCGCGGAAGAGCGCGGCGCGGTCGCGGCCGAAGTCGAAGTCGCCGATCGGCGCGGTGTGGCTGCGATTCTGCGTCCACACCAGGTCGAGCGCCGAGCGCGGCAGGTATTCCCAGCGAAGTACGACGTTGCCGCGTAGCGAGCGGAAGTTGAAGTCCGGGTCCTCGAAGGTAAAGGCCTCCGCCGGCCCCGCGGCGCCGTCCGGGTCCACCGTGTACCTGCGGTCCTCGCCTGTGCCCTCTGCGCGGATCTCGCCGAAATCCCGGCCGTAGACGAGCATGTCGGTGACGCGTGGCGCCGCGAACTCCTTGAAGCGGGTGTAGCGAGCGCTCGAGATCAGCGGCTGGACGAACACCTCCAGCGAGAGCGTGGGGGAGAATGTAGCATTCAGCCGCGTGTTCATCGAGAGGGTGCGCTGCTCGAGGTCGGCGAAGAGGTAGCGCCGCCCGAAGAACGCGGCTGCCGTCTCGTCGTCCCATGCATCCACGTACTGCTGCCCTGTCTCGAAATGCTGGAACGACGGGCCCAGCGACAGCGACACGTTCGATGCCCGGCGGTAGGTGACGTCCAGGTTGAGGGAGTAGCCGCGCGTGCCGTCCGGACGCCAGGTGAACTCCGGGTAGGTGCCGAGCACGAGGGCGCGTCGCGAGTCGGTCGAGAGATTTACGGCGGCGAAGTTGATCGCCGGCTTGCCGACCACCGGCCCACCCCGTGTCAGGCGGTCGTCGAGCGCCTCCATCCGGCGGATGTAGAAGGCGCTCGCGTTCCAGTAGTTCGCAAGTTGCCCACCGATGTAGCCGTGCACCTGGCGGTCCGTGAGATCACCGTCGTAGTTGACCTGCTGCTGCCCGCCCGCAATCAGCGACAGTCTGCGGTAGAACCGCGTCGGTCGGGTGAACTGCCGGCGCACGTTCCCATTCGTCCATACGTAGTCCGCGGAGTTGAGGAAGGCGATGTCGTTCGTCTCGAAGCCGGGGCTGCGCAGATTCGTCGAGGCCTCCCACTGCCAGTCGCCCGCGTCCTTCGCCAGGCGGACGTAGGCGCCGTACCCACGCAGCGAGGTGGCGTCCGGGTCGTAGCCGTCCGAGAAGAAGCCGCCGACCGAGCCATCGCGGTCGGGACGGTGGAAGTATCGGGCGCTCGATTTCTGCAGCCGCCGCATCGCCGCCGCCTCTCCGGTGACCTGCGAGGCGGCGAACTTGGCCATGAGGTTGTATGTCCGCTCCCCCCACCACAAATGCGCATCCACGCCGCCCACCTCCGCGCGCCGGCTCATGAGGTCGGCCAGCGCCGGGTCCTCGAAGCTGCGGTAGACCGAGGCGAACGCGCCGCCCACCACCAGGTCGCCGCCGCGCAGGTCGTGCTTGAGCCGGCTGACGAAATAGTTCGTCAGCGGCGCCACCTCCTGTGTGAGGCGCTCGCCGGCCTCGTCCACGACGGGCGCGCTCTCGCGACGCGTCAGCGCGTCCATGACCGCCACCGTGGTGCCGCCCGCCGTTCGCCCGGTGATCTTGGCCGCGCCCAGGATCGCGGTGTTGGCCGGCACGTCGGCGTACTCGCCCGCGTCCTCGGCGAGCGACGCCGCTGGCGGCCGCCCGCCGATGCGGCGCGAATAGAAGACGCTCAACGACGACACGTTGCTGCAGAAGAAGCAGTTCAGACCGCCGAAGCCGAACATCCCGGCGCCCTCGACGAAGAACGGTCGCTTTTCGTCGAAGAATGTCTCGAACGCACTCAGGTTGACGACCGCCGGGTCCACTTCGACCTGGCCGAAGTCCGGGTTGATCGTCCCGGTGAGCAGCAGGTTCGGGGTCAGGCGGTAGCGGAAGTCGGCGCCGACGCGCAGGTCGGATTCGCGTGGCGACTGGAACGGATTGCCGGCGTCCGACGGCTCGATGAACGCCGAGCGGCCCACGGCGTACGGCATGAGCTCGAGCCGGCGCGCCTTCGAGCCCCCGATGTGCAGTTCCTCGAGGTGACCGTAGCGCGAGGGGCCGCCCGCCTCGTTCAGCCGCCAGAACGCCCAGTGCGACTGCTCGTTGAGACGGCTGACCATCC
>CALKIP010000059.1 GCA_937995995.1 uncultured bacterium | reverse complement strand
AGCGGTGTGAGCCAGGTGTTGCGTGCCAGTGCTTCCGCCTGGTCGGGGGCGCACACGACGAAGTTCGTGCAGAAGAACAGGTCGCCTTCGGTATCCAGACGCGTCCGCTCTGGACGGAAGCCGAGTGTGAGCGAGGTACGCGAGCTGATCGAGCGCGAGAGCGTGAACGAGCCGCCGCGCGCCACGCGGACGAAGACGTCCGGCACACTGCGGCGCTCGGCGAAGATACCGAGGCCGAGCGCGTTGCGTGGGCTGAAGAGCCACGGCTGCGTGAAGTCCGTCGAGATCGAATAGTTGAGCTGCGCGTAGAGCGGGTCGCTGCTCGCCTGCTGGCAGAGCGTCGAGCCGCCGAGGTCGTTGGCCAGTACGTTGGAGATCGCGCCGCGGACCTCGAGCCGACGGGCGCCGCCGAGGAAGTTGCGGCTCGTCCAAAGCCCTTGTGCGTTGATGCAGTCCAGACTGTTCGCCCCCGCTCCGACGCGGATGCGATGGATGTCGCCCTCGTTCACCTGGATGCGGACCGGGATCACCGTGTCGGCCGCGGGATCGTCGATCGGCCGGATGGACACGTTCTGGAAGACGCCGAGGCCGAAGAGGTTGCTCTGGCTGGTGATCAGGGCATCCTGTCGGTACACCCCGCCCTCCTCGAAGGCGAGCATGCGCCGGATCACGGATTCCGACACCCGCTCGGCGCCCGTGACCTCGACGGCGCCGAAGCGCGCCTGCGTTCCGGGGATGACCAGGAAATGGACCTCGGCCTCGTGGGAGCCCGTGGGGATGTCGATCCGTTCGATGAGTGCGTCCGCGCGTGGGAATCCGCGGTTCCGCAATGCGTTGACCAAAGAGTCGCGGGACGCCTCGACGGTCAGCAGGTTCAGTGGATCGCCGAGCTTGAGGGGGAGAGCCCGGGCGATGTCGTCCGGCAGGAAGCCGGAGCCGCCATCGACTTCCAGAGAGGCGACACGAACCGGCTGACCTTCGTCGATCGTGAAGACGACCTCGATGCCCTCGGGTTGCGCCACGGTGTCGACCGTGGCGCTCGCCTCACGGTAGCCCCGTTGGAAGTAGAAGAGGCGCAGTCGGATCGCGTCGGCATCGAGGACGATCGGGTCATCGAGGTAGGCCCGGTCCTCGGCCACGCCCACCAGCGAGGTGCAGACGAGCCAACTGAACGGCCACGGGACCTTGCACGACGTCTTGCGCGTCTCGATCGCGGTGCGGAGTTGCGCCTCGGGGAACGCCTGTGCGCCCTCGAAGCGCAGTTCGACCACTTCTCGGCCGCCGAGCACGTCCTGGCCGAAGAGCGCGTCCGGCAACAGGATCAGGAACAGCAGGACGACTCCGGCGAGCCCGAGCCATCCGGCCCGGCCCGCCCCCTCGTCCTCCCGCGCGTCGGGGGTACGCCGAAATCGGTGCACCGGCTCAGGCTCCGCGGGCGCGTACGTCCCCGGACAGCGGAGGGTCGGGGCGGCGCTCGTGCTCCTCCGGGCCGATCGCGCCTCGGAAGTACTGTGTTCCGGGCCGCGGGAAGATATGGCGGCTGAATGGGGCGAAGCCACCGGCATCGTCGAAATACATGTAGTGTGTCACCCGGAAGACGTCGTCCGTCACCCGGATCAGATTGAACGAATTCTTCTCACGCTCCCGTGCCCGGCCCCGACGGGACGTGGTCGTGCCACTCTGGACGATGATGATCCCGTGGTCCCGGTTCTCGCCGGGGTAGACGTCCAGCGAGTTTCCTATGTAGGCCCGGTGCAGGTGCCCACCGAGGATGAGCTCGACCCGGTCCTTGGTGAAGCGATCGATCGCACGTTTGGCCTTCGGCATGACCTGTCCACCCTCATAGTCCGGCGCGGGTGCGAAGTGGTGGTGCGAGACCACGATGCGCACGGCATCCGGCGGAGCGTCACGGAATGCGGCCGAGCAGAAGTCGAGCTGTTCGCTGTCGATGCGCCCGTTGGTGATCGCACGGAGCGGACTCGTCGAGTTGAGCCCCACGATCACGGCCGAGTCGTAACGAAGCACGGTGTCGAGGTCCGGCGAAATGTACTCTCGATACAGGTCGAACGGTGAAAAGATCCGCTCGGCCACGCGGTAGAGTGGCACATCGTGGTTGCCGGGGACGACGACCAGCGGCACGGGGGGCAGACGATCCAGGTAGCGCCGCGCCGCGGCGTACTGCGACTCCTTGGCCCGCTGCGTGAAGTCACCGCTCGCGACGATGATGTCGGGCTCGAGCACGTCCGCGGCTTCGAGCAACGCCTCGCCCACGCGGGGGACGTACGGTGGACCGAAGTGCAGGTCGGAGATGTGGAGCAGCGTCAGCACGAGCGCCTCCGACCACCATCCGCCGCGCGCTCCAGGCCGGGGAACGGCAGGTCGGCCCTTGCCGTGACACCCAGCCCGGCCACCTCGCCACGCTGCCAGCGAAAGCGCGCCGCGCGAGCGATCATCGCGCCGTTGTCCGTCGAGAGTCGGGGCGACGGGTAGAAGAGCTCGCCACCGGGGCCGAGCGCCTCCGCGAGCCCCTCGCGCAGGGCACGATTCGCGGCGACGCCGCCACCGATCAACACGCGCCTGCACCCCTTGGATTCGACCGCACGCATCGTCTTCGAAACCAGCACATCGACGACCGTCTCCTGGAACGATGCGGCCAGGTTCGGCACCTCCCGCTCCAGGCGACCGTCGGCCTCCAACTCGCGTACCCGGTGGAGGACGGCGGTCTTCAGGCCGCTGAAGGAAAAGTCGTAGTAATCCGCATCGCCCTCCCGTTGACCGGAGGAGAGCATCGGACGCGGGAAGGCGTGCGCAGAAGGGTCGCCTTCCTGTGCCTCGCGCTGGATGACCGGTCCACCGGGATAGCTGAGTCCCAGGATCTTGGCCACCTTGTCGAAGGCTTCGCCCACGGCGTCGTCACGGGTCTCGCCCAGGAGCTCGTAGCGCCCCCACTCCGGGACCCAGAGGAGCATGGTGTGGCCGCCCGAGACGAGGAGGGCCACGAACGGAGGCCGGGCCGAGGGGTTCTCGAGCTCGACGGCGAAGAGGTGCGCCTCCATGTGGTGGACCGGGACGAGCGGTCGACCGAGGCCGTACGCCGCCGCCTTGGCCCAGGTCAGACCGACGAGGAGCGCGCCGATCAGACCGGGACCGGCCGTTGCCCCGAATACATCGATTTCCTCGAGTTCGACGCCCGCCTCTTTCAGCGCTCCGTCCACGACGTCGTTGATGACGCGCAGGTGGGCCCGGGAGGCGAGCTCGGGGACGACGCCGCCGTAGATCCGATGGACGTCCTGGGAGAGGATGACGTGGCCGAGCAGATCGCGCTCGCCCCGGAGCACGGCGGCCGATGTCTCGTCACACGAGGTCTCGATGCCGAGGACGAGCGGTTCGCTTTCCGCCATCGCTACTTCGATCCAGGGTGCGGCCGGATGCTCGCGGCCTGCTGTGCGGCCGTGTCCGGCGCGACGGGTGCGACCTGTACGATGACATCGACCGTGGGCTGGGAGACGACCAGCTCACCCATCCCGGCCGTGTCGATGGCTATGTTGATCGCGGCAGAGGCCTGGAGGCCGCCCAGCTCGACCGGGACGGTGACCACGGAGTCGAGCCGCTCGACGGCGCCCTGTGGCCCGCTGACGCGCACCGCGGGCGGCTCGGCACGGATCGGCGCGGCGAGCTCGAGCCCGGGGGGTAGCGCGCCACGCGTCTGCACCGCGACCGGTAGCAGTCGCGTCGTCAGGCGTTCGAAGGTGAGCAGTACGGCGCCGGGCCGGATGTCGATCGTGCGAGTCCCCGTCATTTCGCCCTCGAGCTGAACCCAGCCCGTCCGCAATGGGCGGACCTCGACGGAATCGCTCACCTCGTCCACGGGAATGACGACACGGGGTCGGGCCGCCGCGAGACGGCCCAGCTCGCGCAGCGGGCCCGCGAAGACGACCGTCGCGGTAGGCGGCGCGGGTGGAGCGGCCAGGTGCCAGCCCGGATCGCGCATGGCGACCTCGATCGGGACGTTCTCGACCGGCACGCGCGTTTCCTCGTCGGACTTCACGACGGTCCACAGAAGAACGGCCAATAGCAAGGCCGTTAGCTTGATCGTCCAGTTGCGCGTGAGCAGCTCCACGATGAGGCGCACGGCTCAATCCTCCAGCGCCACGCGTTCACGGTCCGCGCACGGTGGCTCGTCCCACGGTGCGAAGTCCGACACGCTACCGACCGGTACGGCGGCGCCCAGCGCGCAGAACGCCCGACTCGTCGCCCACTCCATCTTCACGCCAGGATCTACCTCTCGGTGCCCATCGAGCCGGCATGACCCGACAGGGGTGGAAGGGCGGGTGCGTCCCTCTCGATGCCCATTACGGCGGAGTCCGGCCGCACCGGCTCCGGCGGCGACTCACTGACCACCAGCGTCAGCGAGGACGGCAGGACACGCTCGGTGCCGGGCCGGGGCATGATGCGAAGCACCAGACCCTCGGGCCCGGGCGCAGTCTCGGTCACACGGTTGACCTCGAAACCGAGTCGACGGGCGAGCTCCTCGGCCGTGGCGTAGGGCAAGCCGATGATGTCGGGCACCATCGCCTGAGCGCGGCCCGAGCTGACCGCGAGACGGACCTCGCCGCCCGGCATCAACTGCTGGTCGGGGAGCGGGGCCTGTGCGATGACGCGCCCTGCCGATTCCCTGGAGTGAGGCAGCCAGGTGATGCCACCGACCGCTAGCCCGAGCGCCTCGATCCGCTGCTGCGCCTCCG
>CALKIP010000058.1 GCA_937995995.1 uncultured bacterium | reverse complement strand
TGCGGCGCCCCAGGTGCGGCACACTTTACCTGGCCCTGGCCTTGGCTCTGACGTTACGAAGTGACGTCCGCCATGCCCTTGAGGTACCGGTCGAGGAAGTCGAGGATCGCCTTGTAGCCCCGGAGCTGGTTCTCCTTCTTGGCGAAGCCGTGGCCCTCGTCGGGGAAGACGATGTATTCGACGGGGACGCCGTTGGCGCGGGCGGCGGCGACGATCTCGTCGGACTCGACCTGGAGTACGCGCGGGTCGTTGGCGCCCTGGAGGACGATGAAGGGCCGGGTGATCTGGTCGGCGTGGAAGAGCGGCGAGATTCGGTGGAGCCGCTCGCGGTCGGTGGCCGGGTCACCCATTTCGGTGTAGAGCGCCTCGCGGAAGCTCTCCCACCACGGCGGGATGTTCTCGAGGGTGCGCAGCCAGTTGGTCACGCCGAAGATGTCGACGCCGACGTCGAACTCCTCGGGGCGGAAGGCGAGGGCGGCCATGGTGAGGTATCCGCCGTAGCTGCCGCCGATGACGCCGATCCGCTCGGGGTCGACCCAGCCGGTCTCGATCAGCATTTGCTTGCTCGCGACGACGTCGTCCAGGTCCGCCTCGCCGTGCCTGCGGTCGTCGGCGGCGAAGAAGGTCTTGCCGTAGCCCGAGCTGCCGCGGTTGTTGATGGCGTAGACCGCGTAGCCGTGGTTGACCAGGTACTGGACGAGCGGGTTGTAGCCGACGCGGGACTGGCCACCGGGTCCGCCGTGGATCCAGACCAGTGCGGGCACGGGCGCGTCGGGCGAGGCCGCGTGCGGGCGGTAGAGGAGGCCGGGGATCTCGAGGCCGTCGTACGAGGCGAAGCGGACGACCTCGGGCTCGACGAGGTGTTCGGGGTCGATCGCGGGGTTGATCGTGCGAGTGAGCTGACGGGCCTCGTCGTCACCGATCTCGAGGGCGAAGAGGTCGCGCGGCGAGCGGCCGGAGCTGACGTAGAAGGCGATGCTTCGCTCGTCGCGCGAGAAGGCGACGCCCGTGATGTCGCCGTCGGGTAGCGTGGGCAGCTCGGCGGGCTCGAGCGTCTCCGTCTCCAGGATGCGGATCTCCGTCCGGGCGTCGTTGTTGATCCCGACCACGAGGTAGCGGCCGCTGCGCGAGGGCGAGGCGAACATGATGTCCCATTCGGACTGGAGCACCGTGGTGCGCTCACCGGTCTCGAGGTCGTAGCGGGCGAGATAGGTGAACTCGGCGCCGTGGTCGGTCGTGAAGTAGAGGCTGCGCCCGTCGGGGCTGAACGCCTGTGGGAACTCGGCGACGTCGCCCTCGGTGGGCGAGAGGTTGGTGAGCTCCTCGCTCTCCCGGTCGTAGAGGAGGAGGTCGGTGTCGTTCGTCGTGTTCGCCTGCGTCAGAGCGAGGATCCGGCGGTCGGGCGAGATCGCGCCGACGTCGAGGCCGCGGTCGTTGCGGTAGAGGAGCGTCCGCTCGTAGCCGTCCAGCGTCATCTCGTAGAGGTCGAAGTAGCGTGGGTCTCGCTCGTTGCTGAGATAGAAGAAGGAGCGGTCGTCACGCGACCAGCCGGCGAAGGCCGCCTTCAGGTTCTCGCCGGGCGTGAGGTCGCGCACCGCGCCGTCGGGCGTCTGCACGTAGATGTGGTGCAGTTCGTTCCCTCCCTGGTCGCTCGTGTAGAGGAAGCGCTCGTCCGAGGGGAAGTAGCCGAGCACGCGGACGGCGTCGTCGGTGGAGTGCGTGAGCTGGACGGGCTCGCCGCCGGCCACGGGGATGGCGTAGGCGTTGTAGATGCCCGTTTCGTCGCTGCTGACCAGGACCTTTTCGCGGTCCGGCGAGAACGAGGCGCCCGCCAGGTTGGTGTTGCCCATGAACTGCTCGATCGTGTACGCCGGGACCTCGCGGACGGCGGGGTCCTGTCCGGCGCCGCAGCCGGCGAGTGTGAGGGCGGCACCGGCCAGGAGCGGGATCGTGCGGGAGAGGACGTGCATTGGGGGCTCCTCGTGAAGGTTGTAGCCGAAGCAACGGGGTGTGCTCGATGGGCCACATAGGCCGCGGAGTGCGTCGCGTGGCGCTCGACGCCATGGTAAGGACAGGGGTGGGTGGAGACAAGGAGGTCGTGGCGGGTACCCGGGACCACTCGTCGGGAGCGCGGCTCCTACGCCGTTCTGGGCGCACTCGACGCGGGCGCCGCGGCCCGAGCCGGATTCCGATTCCCACAACGAGTGCGGACGGTCGGAGTCGGGCGCATGCGCAACCCGCTTGAGCGTCCCGCCTGTTGCGCTTCCCACTTGAGAATCCGGTGCGCCGGTCGCATCCTGCGCGTAGCGCAAACCCGGACGGAGAGAGGCCATGGCCACGACCGACACCACGCGTGTGATCCGAGCCCCGCGCGGCCCGGAGCGGAGCTGCAAGGGCTGGACGCAGGAGGCGGCACTGCGAATGCTGATGAACAACCTCGACCCCGAGGTGGCCGAGCGTCCCGAGGACCTCGTCGTCTACGGCGGGACGGGGCGGGCGGCGCGGAGCTGGGAGGCGTTCGATGCGATCGTCCGCACGCTCCGCGAGCTCGAGGACGACGAAACGCTGCTCGTCCAGTCGGGCAAGCCCGTCGGCGTCTTCCGCACGCACCCGGGCGCGCCGCGCGTGCTCATCGCCAACTCGAACCTGGTCGGTCGCTGGGCGAACTGGGAGACCTTCCGCGAGCTGGAGCGGCAGGGGCTCATCATGTACGGCCAGATGACCGCCGGCTCGTGGATCTACATCGGCACGCAGGGGATCCTCCAGGGCACCTACGAGACGCTGGGCGCCGTGGCGCGCGAGCGCTTCGGCGGCTCGCTGAAGGGAAGCTGGACACTGACCGGCGGGATGGGCGGGATGGGTGGCGCGCAGCCGCTCGCGGCCACGATGAACGAGGGCGCGATCCTCGTCGTCGAGGTCGATCCGCGGCGCATCGAGCGTCGTGTCGAGACCCGCTACTGCGACCGCATGACCGACGACCTCGACCAGGCGCTCGAGTGGGTGCTCGGCGCCAGGGAGCGAGGCGAGGCGCTGAGCGTGGGGCTGGTCGGCAACTGCGCCGAGGTGCTCCCGGAGCTCGTTCGCCGCGGCGTCACGCCCGACGTGCTGACCGACCAGACCTCGGCGCACGACGAGCTGAACGGCTACATCCCCGCCGGGCTCTCGCTCGAGGCCGCGGCCGAGCTGCGCCGGAGCGATCCGAAGGAGTACGTGAGGCGCTCGATGGCGTCGATGCGCACGCACTGCGAGGCGATGGTCGAGATGATGCGCCGCGGCGCCGTCACCTTCGACTACGGCAACAACCTGCGCGGCCAGGCGAAAGAGGCCGGCTACGACGACGCCTTTGCCTTCCCCGGCTTCGTCCCCGCCTACGTCCGTCCGCTCTTCTGCCAGGGCAAGGGCCCGTTCCGTTGGGCCGCGCTCTCCGGCGACCCCGAGGACATCTACCGCTCCGACGACCTCGTCCTCGAGCTCTTCCCCGAGGACGAGCACCTGCGCCGCTGGATCACGATGGCGCGCGAGAAAGTCGAGTTCCAGGGGCTCCCCGCCCGCATCTGCTGGCTCGGCCAGGGCGAGCGCGCGCGCTTCGGCGTCGCGCTGAACGAGCTGGTCGCGAAGGGCGAGCTCAAGGCGCCCGTCGTCATCGGCCGCGACCACCTGGATACGGGATCCGTGGCGAGCCCGTTCCGGGAGACCGAGGCGATGAAGGACGGCAGCGACGCCATCGCCGACTGGCCGATCCTGAACGCGCTCCTCAACACCGCCTCGGGTGCCAGCTGGGTCAGCTTCCACCACGGCGGCGGCGTCGGCATCGGCAACTCGCTCCACGCCGGACAGGTGCTCGTGGCCGATGGCACGGCTGCGATGCGCGAGCGGATCGAGCGGGTGCTGACCAACGACCCGGGACTCGGCGTCGCGCGACACGCCGACGCGGGCTACGAGCTGGCGGCCGAGACCGCGCGGGAGCAGGGCATCCGGCTGCCCATGTTAGGGGATAGAGGAGAGGGGAGAGAGGATAGGGGATAGTTGAACTGCGACTGCGTGGGGCGTGGGGCGGCCCGGCCAGCGGTGGCCGGGCTGCCGTGTGGCCATCCCTGCTGCGCCACCTACTACGCCTCCTGTTGCGCCGCGTTCTGCGCCATCTACTGTGCCGCCTTCCGTGCGGCGCGCATGAGCCCGTCGGCCAGGCCCAGGATTGCAATGGCCAGCGGGATGTGCAGTATCAGCAGATCGCGCGTGCCGAGGGTGGCGATCTCGCCGGCGCCGATGGTGAACGCGGTCGCGAGGCAGAGCGCCGCGCGGGCGGCCAGGCGCGAGAACGGCTCGCGGGTCCGGAATCGCCCGACGATGCCGACGGCCAGCACCAGGATGCCGAGCAGGCCGAGCGTGTGGCCGATGCCAGCGTGGATCGGTCGGAGGCGCGGCCGGCCCGCGAGGAAGGCTCCCGCCATCACGGCCTGGACCATCACTCCCAGCATGAGCAGCCCCGCGATCGCGCGGGTGAGTCGCGGCGCGACGATGGGCTCAGAACGCTCGGCGGCTGCCGTGACGGCCTCGCTTCGCAGGGTCGGTGACTCCATTCCAGGCTCCTTCTCGGTGATGTTCGGCGAACCGCCGACTCACGTCGGTGCTCGCCCTCTGGCCAGTTGCGCGGATCCAGACCCTCCGGAGCCGCTCCCGCGACCGGCCGGTCCGCGGCGACAATATACTCGCCGATCGTGTGGATCAACGATACCCGCGCACCTCGAACCCGAAACCCCCGGCGCGGTTCCACCCCCGCCTCCGCCCGCCCTCCGGGCACGTCCCACGCAACCCGGTGACGGTGTCCACTCAAGAGGACAAGGGTCGGCGTCAGGCCGGTCCAATGACGGGTATTGGCGCGATAATAGACGTTGGCACCGGTGTTGCACCTATGGGGTGGCCCACTCTCATCTTGGCCGTATCCGGAGGTAGTCATGGGCCCGAAGCTGGGAACCGCGCGAGTGGCGTTGCTGCTGATCCTGGTGTCGCTGGTGGTCGCGCCGGCGTGCACGACGCTGGGGAGCACCCCTGGCGGCGTATGGGGGACGGAGCGGCGGAGTGATCAGATCGTGGGCGAGGTTCGTGCGATCGACACCCGGCGCGATCTGATCCAGATCCGCCAGGCGTACGGCGGCACGCGCACGGTGCGCTACGACCGTCGCACGCAAGTGGTGGACGGTCGGCGTCGCTATTCGATCTCTCGGCTGCGCCGTGGCGACGACGTCCGGATTCGCGTGGCTTACGACCGTCGTGGTCGGGCGTGGGCGGACCGGGTGGAGGTCCAACGGAGCCGGTGGTCGAGCCGGGACCGGGACGACCGCTGGGACGATCGGGGTCGCCGGGACGATGACGACTGGCGGGTCGTCACCCGGCGGGTGCGGTGGCAGGGCACGGTGCGGAATGTGGACCGGCGGCGACGCCACTTCACGCTGACGCGGGGGGGGAATCAGGTCGTCGTGTACGTTCCCAACCAGCTGCGTCGCGAGGATGCGCGGCGTCTCGACCGCCTGCGTCGTGGGGACCGGGTCCATGTGGAGGTGCAGCCGGCCGCGCGCAACCGGGTGGTGCTGGTGCGGTTCCGCTAGTTTGACCGCAACTCGGGGCCGAGGACGCGGCGGCGGGCGCACTGGTGTCCGCCGCCGCGTCCTCGTATCGGTGAGGTTCACCGGATCGCCGTTCCGCTCGTCGACGCCGTGCAGACGCCGTGCAGACGCCGTGCAGACGCCGTGCAGACGCCGTGCA
>CALKIP010000057.1 GCA_937995995.1 uncultured bacterium | reverse complement strand
CCATTTCCAAAATGAAGAAGATCTATTTGCAGCTGACTCGTGACGGGTGAGGAGCGGCGGCTTTTCCACAACAACACGGTCCGGACGATCGCGCCGGAGTACGAGTGGGACGTGAGCGCGGACGGCACGAAGCTCGTGATCGTGGCCGAGCGCGATGGGGACACGGTCTCCCCCGAGCGCGGCGTCTACCTCATGGACCTGAGCCGCCAGATCTCGATGGCGGACCTGTTGCGGCGGATCTCCGCCAACCTCCTGCTGGAAAAGGATCTACGCGAGCGCGGGCGGGAGATGTTCGAGCCGATCGCGGATGAGGTGCGCCGCGTCGTCGCCCGCGTGTCGAAGACGAAGCTCTACGAGTACCAGAAGGCGCTCTTCGGCTTCGATTCGAAGTACATCACACAGCCGGGCAACCGCAAGGCGATCGAGTACCTCGTCGAAACGCTCGAGGGTTGGGGCTACGAGCCGGAGCTGCAGTGGTTCGAGCCGCGCCCGGGGATCCGTACCGCGAACGTGATCGCGAGGTTGCCGGGCACCGAGCACCCCGAGTTGATGTACGTGGTAGGCAGCCACTTCGACTCCTCCGAGCGTGGCCCCGGCGCGGACGACAACACCTCCGGCACCTCGATGCTGCTCGAGACCGCGCGTGTGCTCAAGGACGACCCGCTCCCGGCAACGGTCGTCTTTGCCTTCTTCACCGGCGAGGAGGCGGGCCTCCTCGGCAGCCGAGAGTTCGCACGGCGTGCCGAGGCCGAGGGCTGGAACGTGAACGTGCTCGGCGCGCTCAACAACGACATGGTTGGATACGCCAACGACCACCGCCTGGACAACACGATCCGCTACTCGAACGCCGGGATCCGCGACGTGCAGCATGCGGCGGCGTTTCTCTTCAGCGACCTGATCACCTATGACGCGCGCTACTACAAGAGTACCGATGCTCACGCCCTCTACGACGCCTTCGGCGATGTGATCGGCGGGATCGGCTCGTACCCGGTGCTCGCGAATCCGCACTACCACCAGAGCCACGACGTTCTGGAGACGGTGAATCAGGAGCTGATACGGGAGACGACGAAGACGAACGTCGCGTCGATCATGCTCCTGGCCTCGAGTCCGGCGCGGCTCAAGGGGCTCGAGGTGGCGCGCCGCGACGGCGATGGGGTCGAGGTGAGCTGGGCTCCGGCACCGGAGCAGGGGATCCGTGAGTACGTCGTGCTCTACGGTCCGGAGGAGAATCCGGCTCGCGAACAGGTGATCGTCACCGAGCCGAGTGTCGAGATCCGGGGGGTGAAGCCGGGCTGGATCGTGTCGGTCAAGGCCGTCGACGGCCGCGGGCTGGTCGGTTGGGACTGGGCGTGGGTGGAGGTGGAGGAGTAAGTCGGATCCCAAGGGGGGACCACGGCCTTCCCCCGGCCGTCCCCCGGCGGTTTGGGTCGCTCACCACGATCCGGCGGCCCGCCTAAAGGGTCCGCGGCCGGGCGGCTTCAACCCGCCCCTCCCCCGACCCTTCATCTGCGCGATCCCCTGACGGGGATCAGCCGAGACCCGTATGGCCATTATAGTTAGGCATGGCCAGATTCAGGGTTCCCACACGACCTGTACGGCGTACTCCCCGAGGTCGCCACGGGTTGTCGAATGGAATCCGGAGACCCTGAGCGTGTACGTACCGGTCTCCGGCATCGTGACCTCGCCCGTGTCGCCCATCACGGCGTTGACCGTGTTGCTGAGTGTGGAAGCGACCAGGCTTCCATCCGGCTCGATGATCTCGACCCTGAACACCTTGCTCGTATCGGCGCTCTCGTTTTGGAGGATCACGCGGACCTTCTTGCCCGCCTGAGCGTCGAAGGTGAACTCGTCCACGTCGCCGAGCACATCGATCGACTCGCCTTCTCGGCGATGGAACGGATTGCCAAGGAGCGTGTCCGTGGGCACGATCATGCCGGACGTACTCTCCGGCGCCGGGTCGATTTCGAAGAGCTCGAACTCGTAGGCGGCCGTGCCGGACATGAGGGCCGTCTCTCCGCCTTCGACACGGATGGTGTACGTGCCCGGATCCTGGAGCGTGTATCGGCCGGCCGCGTACGTGCGCAGTGTATCCGCCCAGTCCGCCCCGCCGACACGGAACACGGGAACGACTTTGGCGCCACCCGGACCGTAGACCGTGAGCTCGGTCCAGTTCAGGGCATTCGAGGTCGACGCCTGGAGGACGCGCAGGAACACGTTGACCATCGCCCCGGACGGGCCCACCTCGAAGGTGAATTCATCGATGTCGCCCTGGAAATCGATGGCCTCGCCGGAGACGACGTCGCCGAGCTGAATCGCGCCCGAGGGCAACGCCTCCGGTGCCCGATCGATCTCGACGATCTCGAAGCGGTAGGAGACCTCATCCCCCGGCGCAGCGGCGTCTGTGTCTCGGATCTCGATCGTGTAGCTGCCGCTCTCCTCGATCTCGAATCGATCGGTGTCGAACAGCCGGAACGGCCGGTTCCTGTCCTTGCTGTGGGCCGTCACCGCGGCGCCCGTGGGCAGGTCGTTCGGTCCGTAGAGCTCGAGTTCCAGCTCCCTGTCCGTGCCGCTCAGCACCTGGAAGAAGATGTTGAGCTCCTGGCCGGCCGTGCCGGTGAAGGTGAACCGGCGGATCTGGTCGGGCGTCTCGAGTGCACCGACAACCGTGTCGCCGATTGCGACGGGCAGCGACCCACGTACCTGAATCGTTGCCGTTCCACTCGCCTCTCCGGCCTTGGCCGTGAGGGTCGAGGTGCCCGCGGCCACAGCGGTGACTACACCCTCGGTGTCGACCGTCGCCGTCGTGGAGTCCGACGTGCTCCAGTCGAAGTCGGGCATTGGGATGGGCACGCCATTCGAGTCGGCCGCCTCGGCGGTGAAGTGAATCGTATCGCCGACCAGCACCGTAACCGAGTCCGGCGTGACCGCGACGCTCGCCGGAACCTGCCGGATGACGATCGACGCGGTGTCCGCCACGCCATCCGCCGCGGCCTCGACCACGGCCGCGCCGACGGCCAGCGAGATCAGCAGACCGATCTCATCGATACTCGCCAGCTCAGGGGTGATGCTCGTCCAGGTGACCGTGGCGCCGGCCACCTCGTCACCGTTCTCATCCAGCGGCACGGCGGTGAGCTGAAGAGTGGCGCCGATCGCGTTGAGCGTGTCACGCTCCGCTTCGATCCTCACCGTGACGACGGGCAACTCCTCACCCGGCGGGTCCTCTCCTGGGGGATTCTCACCCGGGGGATCCTCCCCTGGCGGGTCTTCGCCTGGTGGATCTTCGCCCGGCGGGTCCTCCGCGGCCGAAACCTGCACCCTCACTGCGACCGTGTCCGCCCCTTCTCCGGATGTCGCGATGACCGAGGTCGTGCCGTTTCCGACCGCCTCGATTACACCCGCGGATACAGTGGCGACCGTCGTGTCGAGCGATGCCCACGAAATGGTCGGATCCGGGATCGGGTTGCCGTACGCGTCCTCCACCGCGGCGCCGAGGTGCGCCGTGTCTCCGATCGCTTCGAAGACGATCTCCGCAGGCGTCGCCACGAGGGTAGCGGCTTCTCCGTGCTCGGCTTCGGCGGTGAACGCGACCGGTGGGAGATTCGCGACCTTCGCCGTCACCTCTCCGGAACCCACGGCGGTGCCGAGCGTCCACGCGGTGCGGGCCAGGCCGTTGCCATCCGTTCGCGATGTGGCCGGGCTCAGGCTCCCGCCGCCCGAAGCGACGCTCCACTCGACGCTCACATCCGAGAGCGTCGCACCTGCCTCGTTGGTCACCTTGACGACGAGCGAGTCATCGAGCACGGTCGCGACCGTACCGGTCTGCCCGTCACCGTCGACGATCACGAGACTGTGTGGCCGGGTGTCCTTTACCGGGGGCGGCTCCGTGCCCCCGCCACTGTCGCCACAGCCCGCCAGTGCGGACAGGCAGAGAATCCCCAATGCTGCTCCCCAGGGCATAGATCGCTGCTTCACGATTTCCTGGCTCCGGTTGGGCGTTGAAGGGTGTGGTCGATCCGCGCCCGCTCGGGGACGCATGACAGGTAGAGTTTCGGTTGCAGACTCAGGAATGTGAAAGGGGGCCGGTCAGTCGACCGGTGTTCCGCCCTCATCCAGTACCTCGAGGGCTTCATCGAGTCGGTCTTCGGGAACGAGCACCTTCGCGCCGCCGGTGACCGTTCCGGCGTACCCGGCGCCGAAGATCCCCGAGCTCTCGGCCCGGGTGATGGCTGGGATGTCGGACTGCCTCAACATCTCCGCGGCCATCTCGGCCTGGAAGATGGCGGGAAATTCGGCGACGATGCTCCAGCGGGTGTCCGCCATGGCACTCTCCGTTGTCGGGCGGGCGGCTTCAGTCCGTGGGCGCGCGCTTCAGCACATCGTCTGGAACGGCTTTCCGTTCACGGATACGATCCGGTCGAGCCGGATCACGGTCCCATCTTCGAGGCGCAGGTACTCGGTGCCACCGCGGGAGTAGACATCGACGATGCGGCCGCGAGCGACGGCGTAGCCGGAGTCGTCGGTTTCGATCCGCTCGCTCGTGTCGGATTCGCCGGTCGTGCCAGTACCTTCGGTTGCGTCGCTTCGGCCCGCTTCACCCTCATGGTCGGCCACGAAGCGGATCTCGCACTCATGCCGCAGCGTGGCGAGCGCTTCGAGCTCGTCGTGCAGCGAGCATGCGATGGGGCGGTAGGGCTCGGTCATCGGATGGATTCCTCCGTTGCGCAGTGCTTCCAAGTGTTGCGCGTTGCTCCCGGGTCAACCCGAGGGCGATTCACGCCTCCTCGCGGCGATGCAGCAAGTATGCGTTCCGCTGCGCGGTGGGCAGGATCACCATGTTCTGGACGTTCACGTGCTCCGGCGCGTTGACCACGTAGATGACCGCATCGGCCACATCCTCGGCGGTGAGTGGCTGAAAGCCGTGGTAGACGGCGGTGGCCCGATCCTCGTCGCCTCGGAAGCGGACGTGTGAGAACTCGGTCTCGACGGCACCGGGGTCGATGCTGGATACACGGATCCGGGTGCCGAGCAGGTCGGCGTTCATGGCATCGTTCAGCGCACGGACGGCGAACTTCGTGGCGTTGTAGACGTTCCCGCCCGGGTAGACCAGGTGGCCGGCCGTGCTGCCCAGGTTGACGATGTGCCCACGGTCGCGCTCGACCATCAGCGGCAGGATCGCCCGCGTGACGTTGAGCAGCCCCTTGATGTTCGTGTCGATCATCTCGTCCCAGTCCTCGAAGCTGCCCTCGTGGATGGGCCCCAGGCCGCGAGCCAGCCCCGCGTTGTTGACGAGGACGTCGGGAACGACCCCCTCCGACGCCAGCTCGCGGCCAAAGGCGAGGACCTCGTCGCGATCACGCACATCGAGCGCCACGGTCCGGACGTCAGTGCCGTGCTCCGCCTGCAGCTCCCTCTCCAGTGCGGCCAGACGCTCCTCCCGGCGTGCGACGAGGATCAGGTCCGCGCCGCGCGCTGCGAACGCCCGTGCACACGCTTCGCCGATCCCGGCCGTCGCGCCGGTAATGACCACCAACTTTCCCTGTATACGATTCATCGTTCTTCCTCGAAACGTCTGCTTCCAGAATCCGTGCGGGCTCGTAGGGGCGTCGTCGCCTAAAGCCGCCCGAGCACGTACTCCCGTAGCACCCGGGCACTGTTGTGCTCCTCGTCGCGGGCCGCGTAGACGAAGGTGAGCGGGCCCTTCCGGGCGAGTTCCACGAGCTGCGCGACGACATCGGCGCGGTCGTCCAGCTCCGCCTCGTAGCGCCGCCGGAACTCCTTCCACTTCGCCGTATCGTGCTTGTACCAGCGGCGCAGCTCCGTACTCGGGGCGGCCTCCTTGAGCCAGAGGTCGACCGCCGCACGCTCCTTCTTGATGCCGCGGGGCCAGAGGCGTTCGACCAGGATACGGCGTCCGTCGTCGTCCGACGCGGGCTCGTATACCCGCTTCAATCGAATCTTGGCCATCGATTCAGCCCCCCCATGATTTCCCTGGTCCCGAACCGCTTCCAACTCAAGTGCCCGCCAAGAGCCCGCACTGCCCAATTCAAGAGCCCGATCCGTCCCCAGCCCGCAGCACCGCTCACGCCTCGAGCCCCTGGACAGATTCCAGCGCGCGGCGCAGCTCACCCCTCGAGCCCGGCCCGCCGCCACGGTGGATCCAGCCCAAGGATCCGATCGTAAACCGGACAGTCCGTCACATGCGCGCCCGGCAGGTAGCCGGTGCTCATCAGGAACTCGCCCACGATCTCGCCACCCGTGAAGGTGAAGGTGCGCCGGAAGAGCTTCACCCACTCCGCACGGGGGAGCGGATGGTGCGCGTCGAGCCACCCGGCGAGGGAGCCGTAACGGTCGCGCAGATCGCGGATTCGCCGGGCGTTCTCGATGGCGGCATTCACCTTCAGCCGGTTGCGAATGATGCCTGCGTCATTCAGGAGTCGTGCCCGATCCGCATCGCCGTACCCGGCCACGCGATCGATGTCGAAGCCATCGTACGCGCGGCGGAAGTTCTCCTTCTTCTTCAGGATCGTCAGCCACGAGAGGCCGGCCTGATTGATCTCGAGGACCAGCCGCTCGAAGAGCGCGTGGTCGTCTTCGAGTGGGAAACCGTATTCTTCGTCGTGGTAGGGCCCATGGAACGGATGGCCCTTCGCGATTTCGCAGTAGCTCATGGGAATCGCTCCGGCGGCGGTGGTCCTCTACGGGTGCTGCGGAACTCGCCCCGCCTCTCTTCCGCCCCGCCCCATCCACCCCCGCCCCCCAACACCACCCACCCAGGCAGACCGCTGCCCCACCACCTGCCCCAGGCCCCTCCGCGGGGTCGCAGGGGGATCCGAAGACCGGCGCG
>CALKIP010000056.1 GCA_937995995.1 uncultured bacterium | reverse complement strand
AGGACAATTAAACGAACTAGATAATGAATTGTTATTTTACAACGACTACGTTGAACAAGGCGAATACCTCAGCGCCTCACGCACGATGGGGACGACGCGCGCCCGCTCCTCCTCTGCGGGCACCGGGTGCGCGCCGGGGCGTGTCGACTCTCCGCCGATGTCGATCAGATCCGCGCCGTCATCGAGCATCCGCTCGATGTGGCGAAGCGCGGTCTCGGGTGTGGCGTGCCGGGCTCCATCGGAGAAGGAGTCCGGCGTGACGTTGAGGATACCGAGGATCCGCGGTCGGTCCAGCGGAATCGGCCCTCGCGCCGTGCGCCAAACCCCGAGCGCTGTCGCCATCAGTGCGAGGGATCGGGCTCGGCCTCTGTCGCCTGGACGCGCGATCCGGCGTCCTCGCGCGCCGCCCGCGATGCGAACTCCCGGCTCTCCACCTGCTCGGCCTCGCCGCGCACCTCGTGGTCCGTGGCGGCATCGAGTGCGGGGACGAGCCCGGCGCTGCGCTCGTCGGCCGGCTCGACCTCGGCGGGCGCGCCTTCGTCCCGGTCACTCCGCGGCGGCAGCGGCTCGCCGGCGACGAGGAGATCGATCTCCTCGCGGTCCAGCGTCTCGCGCTCGAGCAGCGCCTGGGCGAGCGACTCGAGCAGATCGCGGTTCTCCTCGAGCGTCCGCATGGCGCGATCGTACGCATCGTCGAGCAGACGCTTGACCTCGGCGTCGACCAGCTCGGCGGTCTTCTGTGAAACCTCGCGACGCTGTGTGATCTCGCGGCCGAGGAAGACCTCCTGCTCCGAGTCGCCGATCGCCATCGGCCCGATGGCATCGCTCATGCCGAAGGTGGTGACCATGCGACGGGAGAGCGAGGTCGCCCGCTCGATGTCGTTGCCGGCGCCGGTCGTGATCTTCTCGGGCCCGAAGATCATCTCCTCCGCGGCCCGGCCGCCGAAGAGGTAGGCGAGCTGGGCCTGGAGGTAGTCGCGCGAGTACGAGTGCCGGTCCTCCTGCGGCAGCGATGCCGTGACGCCGAGCGCGCGGCCGCGCGGCACGATCGTGACCTTGTGGACCGGATCCAGCCCCGGGATCTTCAGCCCGACGACGGCGTGGCCCGCCTCGTGGTACGCCGTGAGCCGGCGCTCGGCCTCGGAGAGGACCATGCTCTTGCGCTCCGCGCCGAGCATGACCTTGTCCTTGGCCTCCTCGAGGTCCGCCATCGTGACCTTCTCCTGGTTGCGGCGGGCCGCCAGGAGCGCGCCCTCGTTGACCAGGTTCGCCAGATCGGCGCCGCTCATCCCCGGCGTACCCCGGGCGAGCGTACCGACCTCGACATCGTCCGCCAGCGGGATCTTGCGCAGGTGCACCTTGAGGATCCCCTCACGGCCCTTGACATCGGGCGAGTCGACGACGATCTGCCGGTCGAAGCGGCCCGGACGCAGCAGCGCCGGGTCGAGCACGTCCGGCCGGTTCGTGGCGGCGAGGAGGATGACGCCGTCGTTGGACTCGAAGCCATCCATCTCGACCAGGAGCTGGTTGAGCGTCTGCTCCCGCTCATCATGGCCGCCGCCCAGCCCCGCGCCGCGGTGCCGGCCAACGGCGTCGATCTCGTCGATGAAGATGATGCACGGCGCGTGGGCCTTGCCCTGCTCGAAGAGGTCGCGCACGCGTGAGGCGCCCACACCGACGAACATTTCCACGAAGTCGGAGCCCGACATCGAGAAGAACGGCCGTCCGGCCTCACCCGCGACCGCACGGGCGAGGAGCGTCTTGCCGGTGCCCGGAGGGCCGACCAGAAGCGCGCCCTTCGGCAGCCGGCCGCCCAGGCGGCTGAACTTCTGCGGATCCTTGAGGAACTCGATGATCTCGGCCAGCTCCTCCTTGGCCTCGTCCGCACCGGCGACATCGGCGAAGGTCACCTTCGGCGTGTCGGCGGTCAGGAGCCGCGCCTTCGACTTGCCGAACTGGAACGCCTTGTTTCCGCCCGCCTGCATCTGGCGGAAAAGGAAGAGCCAGAACCCGAGGATCAGGATCCACGGCAGGATGCTGATGACCAGCCCCCACCAGTTCTGTCGCGGCTCCGCGACGTTGATGTCGACCCCATGCTCCTCGAACTGCGCGAGAACCGTCTCGTTCACTCCCTCGGGAAGGCGAGTGATGAACCGCTCGACCGAGCGGTCCTCGATGGTGATCGAGGTACGGAGTACGCCCTCGACCTGCTGGCCCTCGACGAACGTGACCGTTTCGACATTGTCGGTCCGGACCTGTCGCATGAGCTCCGTATACGGGAGCTGCGCGGCCTGCTGGTCCTTCGGCGCCATGACCTGAAGGATCAGGACCGGGATCAGGAACACGAGGATCCAGAAGGAGAACGTCCGAGACAGACGACTCCAGCGGTTTCCTCCGCTCGTGCGATTGTTGCGGTTGCCTTCGCGATCCGCCATGCTCAATCCTTCGATGCCCCCACCGCGCTACAGACTCGCGATGAAGGGCAGGTTCCGGTAATCCTCGCTGAAATCCAGCCCGTAACCGATCAAAAACTCTTCCGGTGCGTCGAACCCGACCCAGCGCGGCTCGCGTGCCAGGCCACGCGCAATGTGCTTGTGCAGCAGCGTGCAAAGCTCCAGGCTCCGTGGCCGCCGCCCCTCGAGGAGCGGGACCAGCCGGTTCAACGTCGTCCCGCTGTCGATGATGTCTTCGACCAGGATCACGTGACGGTCCTCGAGCGACGCCTCGGGATCGTAAAGCAGCCGAACGTTGCCACTGCTGACCATCCCTGAACCGTAACTGCTCGCCACCAGGAAGTCCACGTGCAGGGGCCGCGTGATCTCACGGACCAGATCCGCGAGGAAGATGAACGACCCCTTGAGCAGCCCGAGGACGAGCAGCCCCTCGTCCTTGGGGTACGCCTCGGCGATCTCACGGCCCATCTCGGAAACGCGCCGGGCGATCTCTTCCTGTGAATAAACGATCCGCTTCAGCTCTCGCCCACCCATGCGGGCGAGCGTATCAGGCGAACTCGGCATTCGTCACCGTGATGTGCAAAATTGGGCGCCCCGGGACCGGCCGTGCAACGGCCGCCCGGGCCACGCCCTTGACCCAAAGTACGCGTCCGCCGGCCTCGGCCACCACGGGCACACTCACCCGATCGGCCCGGCCCACACGTCGTTCGGCGAACAGCTTTTTCAGTTTCTTGCTCCCGTACGCCAAGCGAATCCGATCCCCCGGCCTCCAGCCCCGTACGACGAGGGGAAACGTCAGCTCCTCGAGCTCGAACGACTCCGTATCGTCGGGCCGTGCTCGACCGTCGACGGTCCAGTGGACGGTATAGGCGCGGCCGCCGATGACCGACCGTGCGGTCCCGGTGCCGGGGGTCCCGATGACGACCTCGTGGTCCTCGGCCTCCGGCGCTGGCTGGGCCTCGACCCGGCGGAGTCGAATGCGATCGAAATCCCGCTCGATCCGGATGCCACGGGCGATCCGGATCGCGGAGCCACTGGCGCCGGAGTTAGTAAACTCGACTGCCGCAGTGGTTCCGCGCTCTCCGGGCACCGCACCGAGGCGGCGTAGCAGACGTCGCAACACGCGCGCGCGAACGCGGGGATCATACGAGAGCAGTACGGGCCTGGCAAGTTCGATGGCGTCGTCTTCGCGATGGACGACGACTTCGCTTTCCAGGCGGTCGAGGACCGCATCCCAAGCCTCCTCGTCGGCCCGTGCGTGAGCCGAAAGGCGCACGAGCGCGTCGGTTGCGCCGGGCGAGATTTCCTCCAGACGCGGCAGGATCTCGTGGCGCAGCCGGTTACGCGTGTACCCCAATTCGCGGTTGGTCGGGTCTTCCCGCCACCGAATTCCGACGGCGACGGCGTACGCCTCGATCTCTGCCCGATGGAACGGAAGCAGCGGACGGACCAACGGGCCTCTCCTGGCGGCGATACCCCGCAATCCCCGCACGCCCGTGCCCCGGATGATGCGAAAGAGAACGGTCTCGGCCTGGTCCTCCGCGTGGTGCGCCGTCGCAACGAGGCGGGCGCCGGTCCGGCTCCGCGCCCCGTCCAGGAAACGGTAGCGGGCCGTACGCGCCTCGGCCTGGCCATGCAACGGCTCCGTGGCTCGTCCGCGAACCAGCGGAACCTCCCAGGCACGGCAGAGGCCGGCGACCCAGTCGGCGTCGGCCGCACTGTCCGGCCGCATGCCGTGGTCGAAATGTGCGGTGTGGAGTTCCAGCTTCCAACTGCTCGGGAGAGCGAATCGCAGTAGATGGAGAAGCACCACGGAATCGATGCCGCCGGATACCGCCACGAGAAGCGGCGAACCGGGTGGGATCAGCTGGCTCCTTCGAAGGTGGGACTCGAACCGGACCGGGAGATCGAGCGACGTCGGGTCGACATGCGTCTCCGGAGCACGTGCGAGCTCGCGCACCCTGGACGGCGTCGACGACTCCGACGCCCGCGCTGTCTCGCCCCGCTCCATCGCTCCCGCACCTCCCGGTCCGATCCGTGATGGCGGCCCGGAGGACTACTACCGGTAGCCACCTCGCCCACGGCCAGAATACCGCCCGCCGGCCTCCCCGTAAAGCCGGCGCCTGCGAGACTCACGACCGATCTCGGCCAGTCGTGGCGTGTACGGACCTCGCGGCGTTTCGAGCCAGTCCCGATCGACATCGTAGCCGGCCCGGCCGCTGTAGTCGGTATCCGGCCCGCCGGCGACGTTGCCGTAATCGAGATCGTAGGTGTGGATCCCGTGCACCGGGTAGCCCCGTGCAGGCTTTCCCGGAAGCCGCCCGAAGCGGCCGCGGCCGAAGCTCGCCCGACCGGGCTCCTCAGCGCCGCGTCTGCGGCGTTCCCAGCGCCACGAGCCGCGTCGACCCCGGCGACGCTCCTCGGGTGCCCCATGGTAATCGAGGGAATACCGTGCCATGCCGATCCTCCTCGTTCAATCCTCGTCCTTTTTGCTTTTCTGCTTGCTCGAGGTGCTTCGGCGGGATCTGGATCCCGAGGCCGAACCCTCTTTTCTCTCGGCCGCCCGGGCGCGCGTGGTCGATTCCGTCCCGCTTGCCTCGGCCCGAGCCTCTCCGGCCTGCCCGCCTTCCCCGGCGGATCGCGTCGGCTCCGACATTTCCGCGGCACCGCCCCTCTCTGAGGCCTCTGCCGGCGGCTCTGCCCTCCGCGCGCCAGCGGCTGCGCCACTTCCCCGACCGCCGGCCAACGCCTCGGCCTCGCCGGTCGCTCCCGCCTCGGCGGTGCCCTCCGATTCTCGGCCGAATTCGTCGACCTCGAGCAAAGTGCGAACGCCTCGCACGCCATCCACGTCCCAGGCGTCCTCGGTGGCGTAGCGTACCTCGTCGAAGTTCGGCAGGGTGCCCTTCAGCGTGACCACGCCGTCTTCGACCTCGACCTGGATGCGGTCCGCATCGACCCAGGTATCGTAGAAGAGCGTCTCCTCGACGTCGGCGCGGATCTCCTCATCGGAGCGACGGCGGCGCAGCAGCCGCTCGTGGTAGGGACCGTAACCGTAGCGTGCCGGACCGCGTGGCTCGGCACGGGGCTGCTCGTACTCGGACCAGGAGAAGCCGCCGCGTGTGGCGGGGCTGGTCTGCCGACCGCGCCTGCGCTGCGTTCCGGGCAGCGGCGTGGCCCGGACGTCGAAGCCGCCCGTCTGATAGCCGTGCTGGTAATCGTAGTTGGTGCCGCCGTAGCCCCGTCCGCCGACGTACCCGCCGCCCCATTCGAACTCGAATTCGTCGACCGGGTTGAGTCCGGAGCGGAGCTGGCCGGCCTCGTACGAGCCGCGGCTCCGCAGTGCCCCGCCGCGGTAGCCCATGCCGTAGCCATGGAAGCCACCGCGATACGGCGCCTCGTACGCCGCGCCGTATTCGCCGCGTCCCAGCCACTCCTCGTCATCACGCTGCCATCCACGGCGTCCGTACCTCATCTCGCGATCGTAGCGCCCGTCGCGATCGTCACGCATGATCGACCCTCCCCCTGTGCTGGCAAGAATACGCTGGCGCGGGCGATGCCCGTTCGTGGATGCAAGAAACGCCGCGTCTGTCGGAGACGCGGCGTCGTTGCCGGAGTCAGGGCATGCCGGGTGGGCAAGCTTCATTCCATCGTCGCGGGAGCCGTGCGACGGCGCGCCGGTGCGAGCGGGCGCCCGAACCGCGCTTCGAGGATCTCGGCCAGTCGGTCCGGGCGGTCGGTCACGATCCCGTCGACGCCCCAATCGAGGAGCCGTTGCATGTCGTCCGCTTCGTTCACGGTCCAGACGTGCACGTCCACCCCGTGCGCGTGAAGCTCCTGCACGAACTCCGGCGTCAGGATTCGGCGTCCCTCCCACGTCTCCGGCATCTGTGCCGCCTCCACGCCCGCGGACCAGAAGACGCCCAGGTGCATGCGGTGGAGAATGTAGAGGCGCCGCAGGTCGTGCGCGGACGCACTCGTCGGCCCCGGATAGCCCGCGAACTCCGTCCTGCACGAGACCTTCTCGCCCGCCGCGATGACGCGGTGCTCGGCGCCGGCACGGCGGATCGCCTCGAAGAGCGGCCGCTGCGCAGCGGCCGCCTTGACCTCCACGGTGAGCCGCGTATCCGGCAGCTGTTCCAGGACCTCCTCGATCGTGGGGATACGGACCTCCTGGCCACGGAACGGGAAGGTCCGACCGCCATCCGGGGTGAAGTGGTAGCCGGCGTCCAGTCGCTTGAGCTCCTCGAGCGTCATCTCGGCGACCGCGCCCGAGCCGTTCGTCGTCCGATCGACCGTCGGGTCGTGGATCACGACGCAGTGGCCGTCGGCGGAGGCATGGACGTCCAGCTCGATCATGTCGGCGGCCCAGTCGTCGACCGCCTGGCGGAAGGCGACGAGGGTGTTCTCCGGCGCGAGGCCCGATCCGCCACGGTGTGCGATCAGGAGCGGGCCACCGGCGAGCACCGGGTGCCTGGCGCGGCGGCGTGCCGAGTGGCGCGACGCCAGGGCGACGCCGAGAGCGGTCCCCGCGGCCGCACCGGCGAGCGGGAGGAACAGTCGGGATCGGATCATGTCACTCGTCGCCTTCCAGGCGGGCGATTTCCACCCGCTAGATCTCGTCCAGAGTGAGGTTGTGGAGCCGGTACAGGATCAGGTCCATGAGTCGGCAGGTGATGTCGTGGACGCTGTCGGCGCCGGGTTCGACGTCGTTTGCGGCGTCGACGGCACGGCCGGCAAGGAACAGCAGGATCTCCTCCACCACGCCCGGCCTGGGCGGGACCGCCTCACCGGAATCCTCAGGGAGTCTCGCGGCGAGGAGCCCGACGACGAGGGCGAGGAGCCCCGGAAACATGCGCTCCACGCGCTGACTCCCCCGCTCCCGCTCCTCGGCGGTGAGTTGCTCCCAGGAGAGTTCGTCCCAGAACAGCTGTCGCGCCTCTCCCAGGAGGTGGTCCCTCCGCTCGACCGGGATCGACGTGGGTACGGGAGGCACCAGACGACGCTCCAGCAGGCGTTCCAGCCGGGCGCGTCGTTCGGCGAGCATCGTCGCGGCATCCTCCAGGTGATCGTTCACTGGGCGCATCATGGACCCCGCGCTCGGTTCGATGCCTGGCGTAAAGCTAGGTCGGGCGCGCGGCGAGGGCAAACGGAATGCCCAAGGCATATCGCTTGCGCATCTTCTGTCCGCAGCCGTCCGAGCAACCAGGAGGAGATCGTGGCCGACAAGCGGAAGGCGGACAAGTCGCGGGAGGTGCAGGAGAGAGACGAGGCGCTCCATCGGCGGAGTGCCCGGCAGCGTACCCGTGAACTGACCGAGAGCGAACAGGCCGACATCGGCATCGAGGGCGTGGCCGGCGAGGCAGATGAGGCGAGCGGGACCGTGCCTGGCTCCTTCGGCGGCACGACCGGCACCTCCGGCCGTTCGGGCGGGATCCAGACACCGGGTGCATCTTCGCCGTCCGTGCGCGGCATCGATCCGGACGAGGCTCGAGGCAAGGTCGGGCGCCGCCGGCGAATGGAGGAGGAGATGTAGCACCCCGCGTCCCGAGTGGGCGGACCGGTTGGCGGCCCCGATCCCGCCGCTGCCCTCACGGACGTGGGGTCACTTCCGGGCCGCCCGCCGCAGGATGTCGCGCACGTCGTCGTCGCTCAGTTGCGGGAACTCGACATACGAGAGACTGATCGCCATGAACGGGTCGGGCTGGGCCACGCAGACCACCTCATCCGCGATGAGCGCCAGACTCTCACACGCCGCAGGTGAAGCGGTCGGGACCGCGACGACGATGCGCGCGGGGCGGCGAGTGCGGAGCGCCTCCACGCCGGCACGGATCGTCGAGCCGGTGGCGACGCCGTCGTCCACCAGGATCACCGTGCGTCCCTCGACCTCCGGGGGCGGGCGGTTGCCGCGGTACTCGAGCTCGCGCCGCTCCAACTCGTTCTTCTCGTCATTGGCCACCCGCTCGATGACCTCCTTCGGCACGCCGGTCATCTTGATGACTTCGTCGTTCAGGACGCAAACGCCGCCCGAAGCGATCGCGCCCATGGCGAGCTCCTCCTGTCCGGGCAGGCCGAGCTTGCGGACCATGAGGAGGTCGAGCGGCACATTCAGCGCCTTGGCGACCTCGTAGCCCACGGGCACGCCGCCACGAGGAAGTGCGAGGACGATCACGTCCTCGCGGTCGGCATACCTCCTCAGTCGGTCGGCCAGCACGCGACCGGCCTCCCAACGATCCTGAAAGATTCCGTCCAACTCCATCCCATTTCTCCTTTCGCGTGTGCGCTGCCCCCTTCAGAACAGCGCCTCGAGCGATCGTCCAGCCGTGACTCGCCCGATCGCGGAAGCCAGGAGCGGCGCGACCGAGGCGACCGTCATGGGTGGCCTGGCCTCGCGGTCGATTGCGATCGTATCCGTAAGGACCACCTGCCTGATCTCCGGCGCCGAGAGCCGTTCACGGGCCGGACCCGTGAGGACACCGTGCGTAGCGACGACGGTGCACTCCGGCCGGGCGCCGGCCTCGATCAGTGCGCGCACCCCCTCGGCGATCGTGCCGCCGGTCGAGATCATGTCGTCGACGAGGACCACCGGTCGTCCCCTCACCTCGCCCACGACCTGTGTGACCTCCACCTGCGTCCCGCTCCGGCGCCGCTTGTGGAGCACGGCGACTGGAAGGTCGAAGTGCCCCGCGAAGGCGCTCGCACGCTCCGCGGCGCCGAGGTCGGGCGCGACGATGATCGCATCCTCGGGGATCCGACCTTCCAGCGTCCGGGCCAGTGTCGGAATCGCCGTCAGGTTGTCGACCGGGACCCGAAAAAAGCCCTCGAGCTGGGGCGAATGCACATCTACGGTGATGACGTGCCGAACCCCGGCCGCCTGGAGGAGCTCGGCCACGAGACTCGCCATGACGGGAACGCGCTGCCCCTTGCGCCGATCGGAGCGGGCATAGCCGAAGTAGGGGATCACGGCGGTGATGTGGCCGGCCGCGGCACGGCGGCACGCATCCACGAAGGCAAGGAGCTCGACCAGATGGACGTCGACGGGCGGCGCCGTGGACTGCACGATGAAGACGCGGCGGCCGCGTACCGTCGCCTCGAGCCGCACCGCGACCTCGCCGTCCGGGAAGCGCTCCACCGAGGAGGGTGTGGGCGGCGTGCCGAGCTCGTCGGCGATCGCCTCCGCCAGGTGCCGGCTCGCCGAGCCAGCGACGATCGCACACTCGTCGATCACGATCCCGCCCGATTTCGGCATCGGCAGCCCCGGAGCACGACCTCCGGCCCAGCTCGCACGTGGGTCACCGGCGTGCCTCCGGGTGCGCGAACTTCTTCCACTCGCCTGCCCAGCGCGAGAGTCGGTCCTGCACGGCACGGTTCACCGATCCCTCCGGGAAGCTCCCGTCGGCCTGCCGCTCCCCCGCCTCCCGGCCGGCCAGCACCGGCCACCCCTCGTCTACGCGGTCGATCGCCCAGACGTGGAAGCGGCCGGCCTCGACGGCGTCGCGCACCTCACGCCGCAGCGTGAGATTCTCCACGTTCCGCCGCGGCAGGATGACGCCCTGCTCACCGGTGAGCCCCGTGCGCTCGCACGCCGCGTAGAAGCCTTCGACCTTCTGTGTGACCCCGCCCACGGGGAGCACGAAGCCCTTCTCGCTGATCGCACCGGTGACCGCGATCCCCTGCCGTAGGGGAATCTCTCCGATCGCCGAGAGGAGTCCGATCAGCTCCGCGACGGATGCGCTGTCGCCCTCGACCTCCTCGTACATCTGCTCGAACGACAGGCTCGCCGTGAGGATCAGTGGCTCGGTGCGCGCGAACATCCACCCCAGGTAGCCGGAGAGGACGAGGAATCCCTTGCTGTGCAGCTTGCCGCTCAGCTCGGCCTCGCGCTCGATGTTGATCACGCCTCCGGTCCCCATGTACGCGCTGGCCATGACGCGGATCGGGCGGCCGAAGACCTCGCCTGCCGCCGCGAGCAGCCCGATGCCGTAGAGCTGGCCGACTCGCTCGCCCTCGGGCTCGAAGGCCAGCACCCCGCGCTCGATCAGCTCGAGCAGGTCGCGTTGCATACGCTTGTCGCGCCGGTCGCGCTCGGCGAGTGCGCGCTCCACATCCTCCGCGCTCACCGGCTCCCGGCCCGCGGCGCGGGCCCAGTGCGCCGCCTCGCGGATGAGGTCGACGATCTCGCCGCAGCGGGTGGTCAGCTTCACCTGATCACCGGCCAGGCGCGAGCCCTCCTGGATGAGTGCGGCGACGGCGGAGGCGTCGAAGGGCGGGAGCGACTCCTTCTTGACCTGGCTAGCAACGAGGCGGGCGTAGCCGAGCTCGGTCTCGGTGTTCCGGTCCATCTGCGGCTGGAAGTCGACCTTCACCTTGAAGAGCTCGCCGAACTCGGTATCGAGCGAACGCATGAGGTAGTAGAGGGCGGGCTCGCCGACCAGGACCACCTTCACGTTTGCCGGGATCGGCTCCGGCTCGATCGAATCGGCCACGACCAGGCCGAGCTCGGAGGTGGACTCCGCCGGCAGCAGCTCCCGACTCTTGAGCGCTCGTTTGAGCGCCGGCCATGCGAGAGGCCGAGTGAGCAGTTCTTTGGCATCCACGACGAGGTAGCCGCCGTTCGCCCGCTGCAACGCGCCGGGCGTGATCCGGCTGAAGTCGGCGACCATGCCCCCGAACTGCATCCGCAGCCCGAGCCGGCCGAGGAGGTTATGCAGGTGCGGGTCCGACTCCTCAATCACGGGAGCGCCGGAATCCGGCTCGCGCGTGACCAGGACATTGACCTGGTAGCGCGAGAAGAAATCCTCCTGTGCGGTGCCGAGGAGCGCGACCGCGGCCTGGGTGGCGGCCTCCGCCTCCTCGGGCCGCGTCGTGAACTTCTCCGCGTTGCCGACCACGTCCTCGCAGACCGCATCGAGGTGCCGGACCACGTCCTCCGATCCCGCGTACTTCTCCTTGAGCGTCGAGATGCGGTAACCGATCATACTGCGGGCGACGTCGCGATTCAGCTCCTCGATGCTCTCACGCGCCTCGCGCGTCAGCTCCTGGATGCGACGCTGCACCCCCGCGACGCGGTTCGTCGCCTCCCGCACGTGCGCATCGATCTCCTCGCGCATCTCCGCGGGGAGCGCCAGGTAAGCATCCCGCTCGAGTGGCTCGCCGCCACGGGCCGGCATCACCACGATCGCCTCGGGCGTGCCGGTCAGGACCACGTACTCATCCTCCTCGAAGTCCTTCCTCAGCTCATCGAGCGCCTCGGTCGCTCTCGCCTGCGGCTCCTCGAGCAACGCCGAGCGGCGCTTGGTCACGGCATCGGAGGCGAGGGCGTCGGGGATGGTTTCGCGCAGTTCCGTGACGAGATGACTCACGTCTTCGCGAAACTCCGGCGCCCGCCCCGTGGGCAGCTCCAGTGCCCGCGGGCGGCGCGGGTCGGCGAAGTTGTAGACGAAGCACCAGTCGGGCGGCGTCGGCCGCTCGGCGGCGCGCTCCCGCACCGCCTTGCGGACCAGGCTCATACGCCCGGAGCCCGGCTCGCCCAGGACGAAGATGTTGTAGCCGGGCGGCTCCATGGCGAGCCCGAGCTCCAGCGCGGCCATGGCATCGGGCTGCCCGATCGCGCCGACCAGCGGCTCCAGCTCCGCCGTGGTGTCGAAACCCAGCTCCTCCGGACGGGTTGCGCGGTACAGCCGCTCGGCCGGCAGCGACTTCGGATCGGCCATGGCACCTCCTCGATGGGCGCGTGGGCGGTCGTCGCCGCCCCCAGGGGATGGGGCAGGCGGTTCACGATCCGTACCAACGACCCCGCACCACGCGTAGCCGCATCGCTCGCACGCGCGGCACGCCCCTGCACGGGCGTACGCTCGTCTGTTTCCGAGCCATAGCGGCGCGCCATCGCACGGGGCCATGCTGCCGCCTCTGGCGTCGTCGGGCTGGTGGGTGGCCGGCAGTGTGGGGA
>CALKIP010000055.1 GCA_937995995.1 uncultured bacterium | reverse complement strand
TACGTCAGATTCGCGGTGCCGTCCATGATCGGCTCGTTCGTGGAGTAGTCGCCGTAGTCGTCGTGGAAGACGATGTGGCCGGTGTTGAACGGGGCGTACTCGTCGGGCTCGAGGAGGCGAATCCAGAGGAGGTTCTCGTAGATTGAGCGGTAGACGGGGCCGTCGAGGAGGCCGCCGGTCTGGGTCGTGACGTCGAGCTGCCGCGCGACGACGGAGTGCGGGTCTCGTGACGTCACGCCATCGGCCGGGTAGCCGATCACCATCGAGTGGCCCCACGGGTTGGTGCCGAAGAGCCAGTCGAGGGCGGCGGTCTCGTACTCGAGGAAGCGGTCGTCACCCGTCATCTTCCGGTAGAGGTACGCCTGCGTGGCGAAAGACGCCATCAGGTTGTTCGAGCACCAGATGAAGGGGATGCCGATGCGGAACCCGTTGTCCGCGCGGGCGACGACGGCTTCCAGCCCCTCGCGGTAGTACTCGGCCATGAGCCGCTTCTCCGCCTCGCCGCCGAGACGCCAGACCTCGTAGTGCCCGTTGTTGTGCCACGGGTACCACTGGTAGTGGTTCGCGGTGTCCCGCCCCATCCACGGCGTCACCGGCTCCTGCCGGGCGTACTCGAGCGCCTCCTCCAGGTAGCGCTCCTCGCCCGTCAGCGCGTGGAGCTGGATCGCGCCCAGCTCCATGTCGTCGACCCAGTTGTCCTCTTCGTAGAAGTACGGCGCCGCTGCCGGCGCGGTCTGGCAGGCGCCCGGGTACTTGCGGCCGAGCTCGTAGGCGGCCGCGGCCTTCCGCTCCAGCACCTCGGCGAAGTCGGGGGCGAGGTCGGGGGGGAGGATCGCGCCGAGCGCCATCGCGGAGGCGAACTTCCCCGCCGTCGACGCGTAGCCCTCCGCGCGGTTCTTGTGCTCGAGCAGACCCTGTGGCTTGCCGGTGCACGGGTAGACCGGCCGGTAGCCGCCCTTCCCCCAGCCGTAGTCCGAGGAGTCGGTGACGGGGAGGTCGGGGAAGGAGTGGTCGCGGTCGTCGCCGAGCTGGTTCAGGAGCAGGTCGTCCTCCGGGTACATCTTGACCAGCCACTCGAGCCCGTGCCGCGCCTCGTCCAGGATGTCCGGGATCCCGTTCGCGCCCGGCAGCCCGTCGGCGCGGTGCGCATCCGCGAACGCCTCGGGGTTGTCCCGGTACGCCATGAGCATGACGAAGGTCGCATTCGCCGACGTCGTCACGTACTGCAGGTAGTCCGCGGCGTCCGCCCACCCGCCGGCGACGGGGATGAACTCCCCAGTCCGCGTCGGGTGGTCGACCAGGATGCCGTCGGTCCTGTGGTGCACCGAGTCCCGGAAGAGCGGATTGAAGCCCGAGCGCTGCTGGCGCATGTACATGAGGAGCGTGTCCGCGCCGCCGGCGTACGCGTTCGCCGCGATCCGAACCGGCCGCGAGACGACATCGCCCGCACGCAGCCGGTAGCTCCCCTCGGTGCGCAGCTCGGAAAAGTCCAGCCGGTACGTCTCGACACACGGGCCGAAGCCGGCCGCGCGCTCCGCCGGTGCGGGGCCGTAGACCCGCGCACCGCTCCCGTCGACGACGTCGAACTCCCCGACCGCGCGTGGCTCGAGCGCACAGATCACGGCGACCTTCGGCCCGTCGGGGAGGTAGCCGACCTGGTTGACGCGAATGTGGAGCGCTCCGATGTCGGCGATGGACGCGCCGGCGGCACTCTCGACAGCCGGACTGGTCGCCGCACTGGCCGCGGCGTCCGTCGCGGTGCCGGCCCCGTCTGCCATCGGGTGCGTCTCCGTATCCGCGACGCGGGGCGAGCCCGTCTGGCACGCGGAGGCAGACAGCGTCAGAAGAACAATGAAAGTTGTGCGGATTCGCTTCATCGGACCCCCGGGCGGAGTACGGCGCGGTCCAACAGGATGCCTGTGATCAGACCGAGTGGAACGGCGTGCGAGACGGGTGGAAGGTAGTGCTTGCTGCGCGCGGCGGGCAATACTGCGCGGACTTCGGAGCCGATCACGGCTCGATCGGGCCGCACCGTCCCGATTCCGACTCCGATTCCGACTCCGATTCCGACTCCGACTCCGACGCCGAGCCCGACTCCTTCCTGCCTCGCCTACTCCGTCTTCACCGCCCGCACCGGATCGATCCGTCCCGCCCGCCGCGCCGGCAGCCAACTCGCCACGACGGCGACCGCGATGAGCAGCGCGGTCATTGCCACGAAGGTGGCGAGATCGTTCGGCGCGACCTCGAAGAGGAGCCCGCGCAGGAAGCGCGAGAGCCCGAGCGAGGCGACGACGCCGAGTGCCGCCCCCGCGAGTGCGATGCGCGCGCCCTGGGCGACGATCATGCGAACCACTCCGGCGGGAGTCGAGCCGAGAGCGATGCGGATCCCGAGCTCGGAGGTGCGCCGGCCGACGGTGTAGGCCAGGACGCCGTGGATCCCGATCATGCCGAGGAGGAGCGCGGTCCCGGCGCCGATCAGGAGGAGCAGCATCGTGAGGCGCGTCTCCGCCATCGAGTCGGCGACGATGTCGTCCAACGTGCCGACGCGGGTCATCACCAGCTTCGGGTCGACGTCGGCCACGGCGCGGCGGATGGCCGGGAGAAGCGTCGCGGGCGGCACCGTCGCCCTCACGACGTAGGTCTCGGCCAGTGGCGCGTGGGAGAGCGGAGCGTCGGCCATCTCGGCCGGGAGCGGGTAGATGTTCGGGAAGTAAACCGTCCGCGTAGCGCCCTCGTGTAGCGACGAGGCCGGAACATCGCCGACGACGCCGACCACGGTGTACGGATGCGCATTGGCGGGGATCGTCCAGTGCACCTGTCGGCCGATCGGGTCTTCGGTGCCGAAGAGGTCGCGGGCGAGAGATCTGCTGAGCACGACCGTGGGGCCGCCCGTGCCCATGTCGCCGCTCTCGAAGGTGCGGCCGCTCAGCAGCGGGATCCCCATCGCCTCGAAGTAGCCGGGCGTGGCGAAGCCGTACAATGCACTCGGCCACTCGGCACCACGCGCCGTGCCGGCCGGTGCCTCCCGCCCCGGTACGGCCATGCGCATGTTCAGGTACTTCGGCCCGGGTGAGAGCGGGAAGATGCCGTGTGATGCGGCCTCGATGGCCTCCACGCCCGGCAGCTCGCGCACACGGCGCAAGATCTCGTGCGACACCCGCGCCGATGCCTGATAGTCGCCGTACTCGTTGATCGGCAGGGGCGGCAGGAAGGTGAGCGCGGGGCCGGCCTCGAAGCCGAGCTCGACCTGGCTCAGCCGCCAGAAGCTGCGTGCCATGAGCCCGGATCCGATGAGGAGCGTGAGTGCGAGCGCGACCTGCCCGGCCACGAGGACCCGTCGCACCGCCTGCTCACGACGCCCCGCGGTGACCCGTCCCCCAGCGACGGAGAGCGCGCCCGCGAGCTCCGCCCGCCGCGCTCCCAGCGTCGAGACCAGGCCGAGCAGCCCGGCGGCGAGCGCCGAGAGGAAGACCGCGAGGCCGAGGACGCGCCCGTTCATGGCAACGCCATCGAGCCGGGGGATCGCATCCGGCGCGAAGCCGAAGCGTGTCGTGACACCGGCGTACGCGAGCGCGAGCCCGATCGCTCCGCCGAGACCCGCGACCAGAAGGCACTCGACCAGGAACCGCCGGGCGACGTGGACGCCGCCGGCGCCGAGTGCACGCGCCACGACCACCTCGCGCCGCTGCCGCTCGGCGCGGGCCAGGGTGAGGTTCGTCGCGTTGGCGCCGGTGATCAGGAGGAGGAACGCCGCGGTGCCGAGGAGCAGGAGGAGTGCGGGGCGGACGTCGCCCACGACCTCGTCCTTGAGTGGGACGACGCGAGCGCGCAGGCCGACGGAGTGGAGCCGCTCGCGGGTCACCTCGGGAAACGCCTCCGGCAGCAGAGCGATCAGCCGCTCGAGGTCGCGCTCCGCATCGGCTGCCGAAGTGCCCGGACGGAGCCGCGCGACCGAGCTCAGCCACAGGTTCTCGAGCACGAAACGCGAGCTCCGCATCGGCGCCAGGCCGATCCAGAGCTGCGTCTCGCGGTGCGGGAAGTGGAAGCCGGGCGGCATCACGCCGACCACGGGAGCGGCCTCGCGCTCGAGCTCGATCCTGCGGCCGATGATGTCGGGATCGGCGCCGTAGCGCCGGACCCAGAGGTCATGACTGATCACGAGCCCGCCCGCCCGATGGCCCTCGGAAACGTCCTCCGTGCCCGGGAGCCGGCCGAGCATCGGTGATACGCCCAGTGCCTCGAATACCGAGGGCGTCGCCATTGCATGGCTCACCTGCTCGGGAGCGTCGAGGTCGGTGAGCGTGGTGACGCCATCGAAGTAGTAGCCCAGCGCATCGATCGAGTGACTGCCATCGAGATAGTGATGGAGCAGCGCCTCCGACGAGCCCGTCATCGGCTGGTCGGCCGACAGCGTGTGGTGATGCAGCGCGACCAGACGGTGCGGCTCGGTGTACGGCAGCGGACGGAGCAGCACGGCGTCGACCAGGGCGAAGACCGCCACCGTGACCCCGATCCCGAGGGCGAGCGTAGCCACCGCCGGAACGGTGTACCCGGGCTCGCGCATCAGCCGGCGGACCGCCAACCTGAGGTCGCGCAGGAGGTCGTCGAGCCAGCGCACGCCGCGCGCGTCACGCGTCGCCTCCCGAACCTGCGTGACACCGCCGAGCTTCAGTTGCGCCTGACGACGAGCTTCCTCCGGCGTCATCCCGCGCCGCACGTTCTCCTCGATCTGCATCTCGAGGTGGAACGCCAGCTCCTCGTCCAATTCGGAATCTTCGCGGCCCCGATCGAAGAGGGCACGCAGACGTTCACGAAGCTCGGACAGCAGTCGCATGGGACACTCGCTCCAGCCACTCGGTTCAGCACCCGCACCGCATCGGTACGGTCGACGACTACGGGACTACGCCGTTCCGCCTTCCCACCCCAGCACCCAGTTCACCGCCCGCGACGCGCGCTCCCACTCCGCACGCTCCCGCTCGAGTTCACGCTCCCCCGCCGGGGTGAGCATGTAGTAGCGCGCCCTGCGGTTGTTCTCCGTCACGCGCCACTCCGAGCGGATCCAGCCCTTGCGCTTCATCCGCTGCAGCGCCGGGTAGAGCGAGCCCTGACTGATCCGGAAGACCTCGCGACTCATCTGCTCGATACGCTGCGCCAAGCCCCAGCCGTGCATCGGCTCGAGCGAGAGCGTCTTGAGCACCAGCAGCTCGAGTGTGCCCTGGAGCAGTTCCTTCGATTGGTCCTTCATCGTGGCCCTCCGCCTACGCCTCCATCCAAGCTCTCCCCCTCCCGCCCCTCCTTCAGAACATCTGAAGAACAAGGTTGCGACCGCTCCTTCAGATTGTCAAGAGGAAGAAAAAGTTGGGGATTGGGGATGGAAGATAGGGGATTGATCAGCGGGGCAACTCCCGGCACGCCCCGGAGCCCGCGGCCCCGACTCCGACTCCGACTCCGACTCCGACTCCGATCCCGATTCCGAAAACCGAGCCCGAAACCGACTCCGGTCGTTACGGACGCACCACGCGCAGGCAGGCGACCTGGCGAATCCACCGGGAGTGGCGGCGCTCCCCGCGCATGATCACCCGGTACGGCCCTTCGTCCGGCGAGAGCGCGTCACCATCCTTCCGGTCCACGAGCACCGCGAGCCGGTCGCTGAACGCCTCGTCCAACTCCGCCAGCGCGAACACCGCGCGGTACCCGTCCCTCGCCTCCGCCACCACGACCGCAGCGGCCTGTGGACTGCGCAGCGACTCCATGGAGACGCCCGCTTGCACGAGGATGTCGGCCAGCCTCACCCCCTCGTACTCGACCACGCTCCCGTCCCGGTCCTCCACCCCGATCCGCTGGCGAGGAAGTCGTGCGAGATCCTGTTCGGTCAGATCCAGAGGCCGCTCGACCTCACCCCGGATGTGCACCACCGCCGAGCGGTCGACTTCGCCCGCGGGGCAAGCGGATTCCTGTCGACTCCAGCCAACGCTCGGAGCCGCCAGTGCGACTCCAGTGAAGAGCCAGCACAACCAGATGCCCGCTCGCATCATCATCCCCCCGGTAGCCGGTCCGTTGGCCACGGCTCCAGGACGCCGTCGCCGGGACGTATCACCAAGCTCCGCCACCTGGCCGTCGATCCAGCCCTGGCCCTACGGCCTTTCCGCGGCCGCGATCCCGTGCTGCTGCAGCCGCCGGTACATCGCGCTTCGGCTGAGCCCCAGCGCCTCGGCCGCTCTGCTGACGTTGCCGTTGTGGCGCTCGAGCGCCTTGCGGATCAGGTGCTTCTCGACCTCGTCGAGCGTCATCTCCTCGAGGCGGGAAGCGGAGGCGCCGGCGGAGCGGGTGCGGAGCGCCAGGTCGTCGGCGCGAATGACGTCGCCCGTGGCCATGAGGACGGCGCGCTCGACGGCGTGCTCGAGTTCGCGCACGTTGCCGGGCCACGGGTGCGCCGCCATGTGGCGCAGCGCCTCGGGGTCGAACCCGCGGATCGCCTTGCGGTAGCGGGTCGCGGCGCGGTCGAGGAAGTGCGCGGCGAGTGCCGGGATGTCCTCCTTGCGCTCGCGCAGCGGCGGGAGGTGGATTTCGACGGTGTTGAGCCGGTAGAGCAGGTCCTCGCGGAAGCGGCCCTCGTCGACCTCCTGGCGGATGTCGACGTTGGTCGCGGCGATCACGCGCACATCGACGCTGCGGGTACGGCCGCTGCCGACGCGCTGGAACTCGCCCGTCTGGAGCACGCGCAGCAGCTTGGCCTGCT
>CALKIP010000054.1 GCA_937995995.1 uncultured bacterium | reverse complement strand
TCGGCAATGGGCTCACCCGTCTCCGTGACGACCTTGCCGGTAATCGTGCCCGTGGACCCCTGGGCCGATACGGGCTCCGCGCTCAAGACGAGTCCGAACAGCGCGCTCGCCAGGGTCAGTAAGCGTAGACGTTGCCATCGATGGCGACTTTGCAGCTGGATCGGTATCGCAGTGCTCATGAAGGGAACCTCCGGAAGGTGAAGTGTTGGTGTGGCTCCACCGAGGGCCACGGTGAATCCCTCTGCTGGAGTGCAAAGGGAGTACGGCACACGCCAGAGGCCAAGCGTGCACCAGCACACTGGGGCAGGTCATCCCGCGTCAGATGATCAACTGCAATCTATCGCTTGTAAATGTAGAGGCGTGTCGGAAACCGTCGCCGGATGGGCGAGCCCTCGCCTTGGCGACGGCATGAGCATACAACGCTGCAGGCCGATCTGGCAAGTTGGCGCGTAGAGGGGCGAATCGGTCCGGAGGCCGGGCTTCAGCCGTAATCCTCCTCCCCGGCGGTCGACCCCTCGACGAGCCGGTCCTTGCACACCTCACGCAGCACCGCCGTGGCGTACGCTCCGGGCGGGAGGGCGAAGCAGAATTCGAAGTACGTGCCGGAATCGTCCTGGCCGGGCCCGACCGCGGGCTCGCGCAGTGGAAAGCGCAGCGGCCGGCGGCTGCCACTCGCTCGAAACGGACCGGTCGCGGGGAAGTCGTCGAGCTCGATCCCGTGTGCTCGCAGAACCTCGGACTCGAGCCGACCGGGCTCACCATGCGCCTCACGCATTTCAGGGCCAGGGAGTGGGCCGGTGGGTGAGATCTCGAACGCCGCGGCGCGAGCCTGCTCGGCGGCCGCATCCTCGACGCGGAAGATCCCGCCGCTGTCGTGCTTGTAGGCCAGATCACCCTCCATGACGCGGTCCAGCGCCTCGATCCGGCGCGCCAGTACCTCGTTGAAGAGCCATGACTGATATGCGTTTACGAAGAGACGCAGGAGGCGGCGGTCGAAGGCGTGGAGCGCGCGCCGGGCGTCGCCCTTCTCTCGGGCCATGGCGCGAGAGAGGCGCGCGTGTCCGGCGTAGGCGCGGGGCCAGAGAGGGGCGGCTTCGCGGTACCGGCCGGCTTCGAAGAGTTCTCTGGCGCGCAGGACGGGGCCGGTGTCGCCCGGGCCGGGTGATCCGGCGATGAGCGAGACGGCGCCCGCGACGTCGCCGGCGATCAGCCGCCGGCCGATTTCCGCCGTATCCCCTCGCGTACCGAAGCGCTGCGGTCCGAAGTAGTTCGGCACGCCTCGCCGCTCGAGTACCGCGATCACGCGGCGGACGTCGTCCAGGCGGTCCGGATCGATGTCACGCAGCCGGATCGTGAAGCGATTGCCGGCCAGGTGCCCGACGCGGAGCTTGCGGCGGTGGCGCCTGGCGGAGAGCACGCGGATGCGAGGCAGCTCGAGCGCCAGGATCCGCTCCGGATCGACATGTTCGACGCTGAGCGTCTGTCGCGTGACGGCGTGGGCATCCTTGAGCCCAGCCAGCCCGATGTCGCGCGGGCGCACGCCGAGGGCGCGTGCGATGTCGGCCACCGCCTTGTGCGTGGTGAGCCCGGCCTTCTCGATGGTGAAGAAGACGTGGTCGCCCTCGCCCTCGGGCTCGTAGAGCGGCACCTCCTCGACGACGAAGTCTTCGTAGGAGCGCTTGAGCGTGCCCGGCACGGCGGGGACGTCGGCGGTCAGGTAGGGCCAGCGTTCGGTGCCCGGCGGCAGGATCGCTTCGGGTGGCACACCGTCCAGGTCGCGGGCGCGTGCGGCCGAATTCGACCCCGCACGGTCGGACGACACCGGTGCTTCCCCGTGCCGGCCTTCGGATGTCTCAGCGCTGTCGGCAGCGGGCCGATCCGGCATCCGGTTCATGGCGAGAGCCGCTCGATCTGCCAGTCTCCACTCGGGAGCCGGGTATAGAGCAGCCGGTCGTGCAGCCGGCCCGGCCGGCCCTGCCAGAATTCGATCGTCTCCGGCGCGACGACGTAGCCGCCCCAGCGGTCGGGGAGCGGGACGTCGCCTTCGGCGAAGCGGTCCCGGGCCTCACGCAGCCGCTCCTCCAGCTCCGTGCGGCTCGCCACCGGCTGGCTCTGATGCGAGGTCCACGCCGAGTAGCGGCTGGCGAGTGGCCGACTGCGGAAGTACGCCTCCGACTCCTCTCGCGGCAGCCGTGTGGCGACGCCGTTCACCCTTACCTGCCGCGAGAGCTCGGGCCAGAAGAACGTCAGAGCAATGTGCGGGTTCGCATCGAGCTCGCGGCCTTTGCGACTCTCATAGTCGGTGTAGAACGAGAAGCCGCGGTCGTCGAGTCCCTTGAGGAGTACGACGCGCGCGGACGGCCTGCCATCCGGCGTGGCAGTGGCCACCGTCATGGCGTTGGGTTCCAGCACCGCCGCGCTCAGCGCCTCTTCGAACCAGGCGCGGAACTGCGCGATCGCGTCCGGGTGGACGGCCTCCTCGAGGAGTGGTGTGCCCGCGTATTCCTGGCGCAGGTCGGCGATCGGGTCGCTCATGCTATACCTCCTCCACGGCGAGAGCTTCCTCACCGGGAATGTCGATGATGTTGACCGCGATAGGGGTCGAGTCTTTTCGGTGCATTCGGTTCTTGGCAACGGTGTTGAGCCAAGGTTTGGTGCAGTTCAAGGGTGTGGCTTCCGCTCGTTTCACTCGCTCCCTTGGCTTCCGGAACGCACCCGGATTCTGGCTTATCACTATAACCGATCCAGTGTGTACGGGGCGAATTCCGCATCAAGCTCCACGGCCGCAGGGCATTGACTCGGCTCCAGCGAATCAGGCCGCGTCGCCTCGCGTCCGCAAGTTACCGGGGGCGTGTTCGATAGAAGACAGCGTTGCGGCCATTGGCCTTGGTTTGTGGTTTGTCACACCGGCTCCGTTCCTACTCCTCAACGGTGACGACTGCCGAAGTCGTGGGGGCAATGTCCCAAATCCAGCAATAGTCTGGGGGCGTGAAGCCGATGGAAATGCGAAGGTGCTGGCTGCCCCTCTTCTCATGACCGCGAGTGAGGGGGGGTAACGTTATGTGGTTAAGGGTCTTGCGAAATCAGTGCCCGGTCACCAGATCCGCCCGCTCGTACTTGGTGATCAGCGCCTCAACGCCGTCTAGAGCGCTGGGTAGCAACGACACGCTGAAACCACGGTCCGGCGACAATGGTCGCCGCCTGTTCTGAAGA
>CALKIP010000053.1 GCA_937995995.1 uncultured bacterium | reverse complement strand
GAGCGACGCCGTCCAGGACGCCGCGAGCAAGCTGCTCCCCGGCGACTCGGCCGCAGCACAGCCCGACTCCGCGCGCAAGCAGCTCGAGTCCGAACTGAAAAACCGACTCCGCAGACTGATTCCCATCAAACGCTGATTGGGCGAGGGCGGGCGCAGGGGAATCCCCAAACGCCCGCCCTCCCGCCCACCAGCCACCCCGCTGCGCCGCAGCCCTCCCGCCGCCAAAAGCGGCTCTCCCGCGCCGGGCAACGGCGCCCTCCCGCCGGCCAAAGGCCGGCCCTCCCGCACCCGAAGGGCGCCCTCCCGCTTCCGCCAGGCAGCCGCTCCCGCCGGCCAAAGCCGGCCCTCCACCTCCGGCTCGCTTCCTGCGCCGGTGAGCACCGGCGCGCCCATCGGGGCCGTGTACCGCAGGAGCGCACGCCCCACGGCTCCAGCCCCGAGGCGACGCCAGGAAGAGTCTATGCAGCCGGGAGTTGGATATGAGCTGGATGCAGCGCGCGACCGCTGCGGTCATGATCGGTTTGAGCAGCTACGCCTGCCAACTGGGCGATGCCGTAAGATCCGAAGCCACGCCGGAAGAGGGTCCGATGGTGAACCCGTCGACGGTGCTCGGGGCGGCCGAACTCGAGGGCGAGCTGGGCCCGCTGATCGACGTCATGTCGCGACACATCCCTTCGATGACCGTGAGTTCGGCGGGCGGGTGTCCGTCCGTGAGCCTCCGTGGCCCGAATACGGCGCCCGGGATCACGGAGCCGACCGTCTACGTGGATGGCCTGCGTACGATGGACACCTGCGTCCTGAGCGGGACCAGCGCCAACGACGTGAAGCGCGTGGAGGTGTACGCCAACGGCTTCACGAGCCGGCCCGGCTACGCGGGCAACTCACACGGCCTGATCCTGATTTTCATGCGGGACCGCTGAGGGCCGCCCAGTTGGGCGGCGGGAGAGCTGCTCTGCAGCGGGAGGGCGCGGCTGCGCGCCGCAGGAGAGCCGGCCTGCGGCCGGCGGGAGGGCCGCCTTTGGCGGCGGGAGGGCTGCGCAGCGGGGACGGGTGCGACGGTGGGCGGATGCCCCCCTCGCGCCCGCGCCCGCCCATGACCCTCGGGATTCGGCAGAAGACAGCCGTGCATCTCCCAGAAGGTTGCGGCCCGGGCCCGGGATGCTAACATTCTCTCCGATACCTGGATAAAGATACAGCTCCGGAGAGGGGGTTCGCCTGATGCCGAAGTCGGTCTTCCTGACGGGCGCGACGGGGTACATCGGCTCGCGCCTGGCGCGCCGGCTTGCCGAGAGAGGCGACCGGCTCCGCTGCCTGGTGCGTCCCACATCGGACACGACCGAGCTGGAGCGCCTCGGCGCGGAGTTGGTGCGTGGCGACCTGACCGATGCGAGTACGCTCGTCGGCGCGCTGGAGGGCATCGACGTGGCGTACCACCTGGCCGCGGTCTACGACATGGGCGTGGTCGACCGCGCGGCGCTGGAGCGTACGAACGTGCATGGGACGCAGGCGTTCCTGGCGGCGATCGAGCGGGCGCGCACGCCGCGCGCGGTCTACGTCTCCACGACGGCGGCACTCGCGCCCGTCGCCTACGGGGAGGGCGACGAGGACACGGAGTACCCGCCCCACGCACACTATCCATCGGTGTATCACCGGACCAAGGCCAAGGCGCACAAGCTCGCCCGCGAGGCGCAGCGTCTGGGGTTGCCGCTGATCGTGACTTGCCCTGCCGTCGTCTACGGACCGGGCGACGTGAGCCCCTCGGCACGCACCGTCCAGGACCTCCTCTCCGGGCGCCTGCCGGGGCTGCTCTCGAAGGACCCGTGGTTCTCCTACGTGCATGTGGACGACGTGGTCGAGGCCCTCATCCTGGCCGACGAGAAGGGACGAACCGGCCAGGTCTACATCCTCTCTGGCGAGCACGCATCACTCAGCGACTTCCTGGGCCGCATCGCGAAGATCGCCGGCAAGCGGCTGCCGTTCCTTCGCTTCCCCGTGCCGCTCGCACGCATGACCGGCGCACTGCTCGACCCGGTCAGCCGCCTTACCGGCATCCGCTTCCCGATCAGCCGCGAGTCGGTGAACGTGGCCGCGGGGCACCGCTGGGTGCACTCGAATGAGCGCGCACGCCGCGAACTCGGCTGGACGCCGCGCCCCCTCGAAGAAGGGCTCCCGGAGTACGTACAGTGGTTCCGGGAACAGGCCCGGCGGTAGACAGGGTACCAGACAAAGGATCCGTGCGCCTCTCCCCGCACGGGTGAGCGAGTCCTTTCACCCCCGACGCGTCCACGGAGGGACGATCATGAATCTCACACCCATCCGCCTGGGCGACGGCCTGGCCCGACTCGTCTGGGAGAGCTTCACCGACTTCATCGAGATGGCGCCCGTCACGGCACCGACCGATCCGGACCAGAGGCCCACTCCGGACCTCGTGCCCGAAGAGCTGCTCATCCTCTTCCTCTGGGTCCATACCCGCGCATGCCAGCAGGCACTCGCCGGACGCGTCGAGCCCGAAACCGTCCGCGAGACTCTCGACGAACTGCACCGCGCCATCTTCGAAGACATGGAGGCGCACGGCGTGGCCCGCGAAGCGCTCCCCCTCTTCGAACAGCGCGTCAGCGCCCGCTACTCCGAATACTACACCGCCGCAGACGGCGATGAGAGATTCATAGGTGAGATCGCCGCGAGGCGCGTCAGCGGCAGGCATTCCGTCGATCCGGCCTTCAACGCCTCCCTCGCCGAAGCGATCCTCGCCACCGCGGGTCCGCTCCGTGACTTCCTGGATGAGGTCACCGTGTCCGCCTAGAACGACGCACGGTCTTCGCCCGTTGTCTGCACTCTGTGGCTCCGGGCGAAGACTGTGCTTCCTGAGTGATTCGATCCGTACCGGAAGGAGGAGCGCACCGGTTCCAGGCACCATCGCGCTCCACCCGCCGGTTTTTTCTTCTTGACCGGAAGTACATTTATGGACTATAGTGAAACGAGAGTCCATAAACGGAGGAGCCATGGGAGTCGCCGAGCCAGTAAGTCGACCCGTATCGGATGAAGAGATGGCGCGCGCGGGGTTGCGGGCGTTCTTCCGTATCGCGGAGTTGTGGCACCTTACGGTCGACGAGCAGATCCGACTGCTTGGTAGCCCGGCGCGCTCGACCTACTTCAAGTGGAAGAAGCAGGGGGCGAGTGCACTTCCGCGCGACGTGCTGGAGCGCATCTCCTACATCCTCGGGATCTACAAGGCGCTCCAGGTGCTCCTGCCGGACGAGCGTGCGGCGGATGCATGGGTCCGGCGACCGAACGCGGCGCCCCTCTTCGGCGGCCGCTCCGCTCTGGAGCGCATGCTGTCGGGGAACGTGGCGGACCTGTACGAGGTGCGGCGCTACCTGGATGCGGAGCGGGGCGGGTGGGCGTGACCCCATCGAACATTCCGCTGCGCGGCGGGGTGCCGGACATCCCCCTCCGTGAGGTCGTCTGGCAGCCGTGCCATCGGATCATCCCGAGCCGCTACCCGCCGATCGACCTCTTCGAGCGGGTCGCGCCGCCGGCGGACTGGGATGCGCTGATCGAGCTGGAGTCGCTGACGAACGAGCGTCTCCGTGACGAGATCGGCGAGATCCGCCTGGTCCCGCCGGAGGACCGCGTGGTCGGCCCCGGCGCGGGCTACATCATGGCTGCCTTCACGCACCTCTCCCCCGAGGGCGGCCGCTTCAACGACGACACCTTCGGTGCGTACTACGCCGCCCGTGAGCGGGACACGGCGATCGCGGAAACGGTTTGGCGCCGCGAGCGCTTTCTCTCTCGTACCGAGGAGCCGCCGATGGAGCTGGACATGCGCCTTCTGGAGGCCGAGCTCGTGGGCGAGCTCCATGATCTGCGGGGTCTCGAGACATCCTTTCCGGCCGTCTACGCGCCCGACGATTACGGCACCTCGCAAGCGCTGGCTCGCGAGTTACGGCAAGGGGGCTCCTCCGGGATCGCCTACGACAGTGTACGCGCGGCCGGTGGCCAATGTGTCGCAGTCTTCCGGCCACGGCTCCTCACCCGCTGCCGTGAGACGCGCCGGCTGACCTATGTCTGGGATGGCCGTCGGATCGTGCAGGTGTACGAGAAACGGCCGTACCGTGCGTGGGCGCGGCGGTAGACCGACGCCGCCCGCCCCACTCCTGCCCGGCGTTTTCATCGCCCGTCGTACCTCTACCTACCCGTCGCTGTCACACTAAAAGCCCACCCGAAACACAACTTACCGGCCCGCCCGCGAGATTTCTGGCGAAACTCCAACTACCGGCGCCCACACCCCGGGAAAGCGCCATCCGAAATGACCGTGCCTCGCTGGGGCGAGACGTGGAAACTGGACCCGTGTAAGGGGCGCCGAACACGCCCTCGGGACCGGCGGACCACTCGTTCCGGATCGCGGAACCTCGCTGCGCGGATGCTCGAAAGTCGCGCTGTGAAGCCGTGATCAGTAATCCATCCAGGTGGATTCCGGATCGAAAACAGGCGATTTCCGAGCGAATTCGGCTCGGGCATGCGGGTTGCGACCGGGCCCGGGACCTCTGCCGAGATCCGGCAGCCGCGAATCCGGTGATCCGGTTCGCCCGAGGCCGGCCGTACGATGCCGACGTGCGCCGGCGTGTCACCTCGCAGTCATGGTGACCGCTCGTATCCAATTCCCCGGAAAGGCAGGCACAATGCCCCGACCCCGAAAGGCAGGCGGAAGGCTTGGAACGTCTCAGGCACTGCTCTGGTTCATTGTGCTGATGGCATCGAGCTGTGCCACCTCGTCGCAGCTCGACCTGCCCCCCGCACTCCCCGCCGCCGATGCCCAGTCGATCCTGAATGCCGCGAGCTATCACATCGGTCCCGCGGACCTGTTGTAGATCACCGTCTTCGAAGCGGAGGAGCTGACGCGTACCGTGCGTGTCTCCGAGGAGGGAGAGGTGTCGTTGCCACTCGTCGGGCCGGTCGCCGTGGCCGGGCTCACGGTCAGGGACGCGGAGCTCGCGATCGAGGAGCACCTGCGGGGCCGCTTCATGGTGGACCCGCACGTCAGCGTCCAGGTGACCGAGGTGCGGAGCCGTTCCATCTACGTTCTCGGCGAGGTCGTGCGCCCCGGCTCGTTTCCGCTTCCGAGCAATCAACCGGTGACGGTGCTCCAGGCCCTGGCCCTGGGCGAGGGCCTGACGTCCACGGCGGCCAAGGGCCGGGCAATGATCATCCGGAGTGATGCCACGGGGCAACGGGTCGAGATCCCCGTCGATATCGGCAGCGTCGTCGAAGGCGAAGCGCCCGATCCGGAGCTCTATCCAAACGACATCGTGTTCCTTCCCAACAGCACCGCGAAATCCCTGGCACTCGGGCTCGGAGAGGCACTGGTCCGCATGGTCACGCTGGGGCGGATCATCAGATGACAGGTGACCCGGACCCGATCCAGCGGGCCCGGGCAGGATCGAGTGGGCACGTGTTGCGGTCGCGATTCCCGAGAATGGCCGTACACGCTCCTTGCTGACCGGAGGCACGGCAATGGATGACTCGCGAGAGTGGAACGACCCATCCGGACCGAAGCACGGGAGTGACCCGGGAGACGGGCGCGACAATGACGGCAGGGGGCTTCCGAAGGCAGAGCCCGATGAGCCCTCACCCTACGCATTGGTGGGATATGGGGCAGGCGAGCCCTACGGCGGAGCGCCGCCCGGCACGCCTCCGCCGAGTGGCCCTTCCGGTCCCGCATCTCGACACGGCCCCGAGCTCACGCGCTACCTCGAGGTGATTCGCCATCGCCGCAGACTGGTCCTGGGCATTCTCGGCGTGGTCGTCGCCGGTGTCATGCTGGGCACCTTCCTCCAGGACCCCATCTACCGCGCGACCGGCATCATCGAGATCCGCATGGCGTCGGAGGATGTCATGCCGGTCGACGAGCTGTTCCAGCTCGCTCGCATCCCCGACCAGTACATGGAGACGCAGTACGGCGTCCTGCGCAGCCCGACATTGGCGCGCCGAGTCGCCGTCGACCTGCGCCTCTACGAACTGGAAGAGTTCAATCGGAACGCGGACCGCCGCGATGGCACCCCGATGGAGGAGCGACCGGTCGCGACCGCGGCGGGTGGCGAGGAAGGGCCGGAGGACGGCCTCTGGAGCGTGGTGGACAAGTTCGACGACCGTCTGTCGGTCGAGCCCGTCGAGGGCAGCCGCCTCGTCGAGGTGAGCTTCGAGTCGAAGGATCCACGGCTCGCCGCGAACGTCGTCAACTCCGTCTTCGCGAATTACGTCGCGCTCCGTACCGAGGCCGCGCGCTTGGCGGCGGCGCGCCTGGCCTCCCAGGTCGACAGCGCGCGCCTGCGGGTCGGTGCGGCGGAGCGCCAGCTCCAGCAGCTGGTCGGCTCCAACGAGTTGCTCTACGTCGAGGGCGGCTCCGGCGAGGTCGAGAACGTGCTCGGCGGCCGTCTTCAGCAGCTTCAGACCCAGCTCACCGATGCCGAGGGCGTGCTCTACGAGCAGGAATCACGCTGGAGGCTGATCGAGCAGGGCGATTACGACGCACTCGACAGCCCGGTGCTCCAGAGTCTCAACGTCCAGATCGCCGAGCTGGAAGGCGAATACGCCCGCCTGCGCGCGATCTTCACCGACGACTATCCCCGAACCAAGCAGGCGCGGCAGCAGCTCGAGGCGATGCGCGAACAGGCCACCCGTGAGCGCAACCGCATTGCCACGGAGATCCGCAACGCCTTCCAGGCCGCTCAGCACAGGTACCAGTTGTTGGCCCGCGCGGTCGAGGAGCAGAAGGGCCAGCTCGACCGCTTCGCCGGTGAGGCGGCCGAGTACCGAATCCTTCGACGCGATGTCATCGCCCAGCAGGAGCTCTATCAGCAGCTTCAGCAGAAGGAGAAGGAGGCGGGCGTCAGCGCCGCGCTCGCGGCCACGCAAGTCACCGTGGTCGATCCCGCCGTGGCCCCGCGCGACCCCGTGCGGCCCTCCCCCGGTCGCAACCTGGCACTGGCCGTGATCGTGGGGCTGCTCCTCGGCGTCGGTGCGGCGCTCACGCGCGAGTACCTGGACCCACGGGTCAACAGCGTGGAGGAGATCGACGAGATGGCGGGCGTGCCGATCCTCGCCCTCATCCCCTCCGCACGGGTGCAGCCGGCGCGGCGCGGCCGCAACGTATCGGCGCCGGCCACCGCGCGGCGCCGCCTCGCGGCCTCATCAGGAGCCGGGGCCGCCGAGGCACCGGCAGTCCCGTGGGTGCGGATCGACCAGCAGGACTGGAAGAACTCGGCCCTTTCCGACGCCTTCAGCACGCTGCGCACCTCGGTACTCTTCGAGTCCGAGGGACCACTGCCGCGCTCGCTCCTCGTCACGAGCATCCGGGCGGGCGAGGGGAAGACGACGATCGCGATCAACCTCGCGATCTCGCTCGCACGTCTCGACCGCCGGGTCCTCCTGGTCGACGCCGATGTGCGGCGCCCCTCCGTGCACCGGGCCTTCGCCGTCGACCGCTACCCGGGGCTCACGGAGTATCTGTCGAGCTCCGCGGACTGGCGCGGCTTCATCCGGCCGCAGCCGTTGCCCGGCCTAGACATCCTGCCAGCCGGCCGGACGCCCGAGGGCCCGTCCGAGCTGCTCTCCACCGGCCGTGCTCGCGAGCTGATCAAGGAGGCAGAGCACGAATACGACTTCGTCGTCGTCGACTCGCCCGCGCTGTTGGTGAACGTGGCGGATGCCCGCATCCTCGCGCCCCTCGCCGACGGAATCGTGCTGGTGGTCCGCAACGGCATCACGCCCCGTGAACTGCTCAGGCGTGTGCTGCGTCGCACGCCGAACGTCATCGGCCTGGTGATGAACGATCTGCGGGGCTCGCTCTTCTCGAGCTACTACCAGGAGTACCCGGTGGAGCGCGAAGAGGCGGAGGAGACTGCGGGAGACAAGGAGCTGGCACAACTGGCCTCGACGGCCTGGAGTGCCGGCGGAGAAGGAGACGAAACATCCGTGAACCGGAACGCCGAACCGCAAAGCTGAGGGAGAATGTTTTCCTCGATCCGACGACAGCATGGAGCCGGCCTGACCATACCGATCAGCAAGGAGGTGCGCCATGCGATCCAATCGGCCGGCGTACCCACGATCCGACAGGTGACCCCCGACATCGCCGCGGAGCTGCGCCGCTGCCGCCGCTACGAACATAGATTGAGCGTGCTGGCACTCGGCCTCGAGCCGGAAAGCATTCGGCGCGCACTCGCCGAACTCGGCGGGCTGACCGAGGACCAGGATCCAGCACTTCTCAAGCGCTTCGAGTGCACGGCCGTCCTCATCCTCGGCGCACTCCTCCAGGACACGACGCGCGAGTCCGACACCGTGGCCTACGCGGTGGAGGACGACCTCTTCGTCCTCTTCCTTCCCGAGACCGATGCGGCCGCCGCGAACCGGGCGGCCGCACGGCTGAGTGCGACCTTCGAATCCCGCTCCTCGATTCGGCTACGCATCGGTCTGGCCGAATTCCCGCGCGACGGCTACGCGATCGAGGACCTCCTCGAGGTGGCACGGAACGGTTGGCTGGAGCGGGCACAAGTCCGTGAGCCCCACGAGGTGCCCCATGGCTGAGTCGACGCGCGCGGTGCTCGAGGGCCGTGTCCTCGACATCCCCTGGTACCAGGGGCGGAGAAGCCGGGCCATGCTCTCGGACGGCGCCTATGAGCGGACGAAACGGCTCCTGGACGTGGTCATCTGCCTCCTCCTGCTGCCCTTCGTGGTCGCGGTCCTTGCCGTGTGTGCACTCGCCATCAAGCTGGACTCGCGCGGACCCGTCTTCTTCGTACAGCACCGCACCGGCCGGGGGGGGGCGCCGCTTCCGGATGTACAAGCTGCGCACCATGGTGCGCGATGCGGAGGTGTTGAAGGCACACTACGCACACATGAACGCGATGAGCTACCCGGACTTCAAGATCGCACGCGATCCGCGCGTGACCCGTGTCGGCCGCATCCTCCGCAAGACCAGCCTGGACGAGCTGCCTCAGATCTTCAACATCCTGCGCGGCGACATGACGCTCGTCGGGCCGCGCCCCACCTCGTTCCGCGCAGAGACGTACCGACTCTGGCACACGGCGCGGCTCGAGGTCAAACCCGGCTTGACCGGCCTGTGGCAGGTCTCCGGGCGCAATCAGCTCGATTTCGACGAGCGCCTCCGCCTCGACATCGCCTACATCCGGCACCGTTCACTCGGCCTCGATCTGAAGATCCTGGCACGCACCGTGGGCACGGTCGTGAGCGGCCGGGGAGCGGACTGACATGGAGGTGGTCCTCGAGTGCGCGTTCTGGCTCGCCGCGGCCGTGCTCGTCTACGCCTACGCCGGCTTCCCGGCACTCGTAGCGGCCGTGGGGCTGCTCCGCCGAGACGGCGCGGTCGACAAGCGACCCGTGACGCCGAAGCTCACCCTGATCATCGCCGCCTACAACGAGCAGGACACGATCGCCGAGCGCGTCGAGAACGCGCTCGCCGCCGACTACCCGGCGAATGCGCTCGAGATCATCGTAGCCTCCGATGGCTCCACCGATGCGACGGAGGCGATCGTCGGGCGCTATGTCTCCGAACGGGTACGCCTGCTACGTCTGCCGCGTGTCGGAAAGGTCGCGGCGCTCGAGCAGGCCGTGCGCCGAGCCCGGGGCGAGATCCTCGTCTTCTCCGATGCGGACACGATCTTCGGGCTGGGCACTCTGAGGGCGCTCGCCGCGAATTTCGCCGATCCGCGAGTCGGCGGTGTGGCCGGCCACCCAGTGTACCGCGCGGTAGCGCGCGAGGGCGAATCCAGTGGCAACGGCGAACGCCTCTACCGCCGCTACGACACCTGGCTCAAGGAGCTCGAGAGCAGGAGCGGCAGCATCGTCTCCGCCCTCGGTAGCCTTTATGCAATTCGCCGCGAGCACTGGCAGCGCCCCGCCGACGCGTCGATGACCGACGACTTCACGATCTCGACCACCGTGATTGCACACGGAAAGCGGCTCGTATTCGAGCGCGATGCACACGCCTGGGAGACCGCAGCCCCAGCCGCCGCCCGGGAGTTCCGGCGCAGGGTCCGGCTCATGACACGCGGCTGGCGCGCCGTCGCCCACCGTCGCGCCCTACTCAACCCGTTCCGCTTCGGGTTCTACGCCGTCGTCCTCTTTTCGCACAAGGTGCTGCGACGCCTCACGCCCGTGGCACTGCTCGCCCTTCTCCTCGCAAGCGTAGTCCTGGCGTTGTCTGTCGACACTCGCGGTACCGGCCGCGTGGACGCCGGCGGCCTCCTCGCTGAGGGCGCCGTCTATCCGATGGCGGCGCTCGGCCTGACCCTCTTCCTCGTCCTGTCGGTCCTCGGCGGCGTTTCGCGCCGGCATCCGATCGGGCAATGGAAGCTGTTCTACGTCCCCTTCTTCTACACGCTGGCCAATGTGGCCGCACTCGTGGCCCTGCTCAAATTCCTCCGGGGCGATCGGATCGAGCGATGGGAACCGCAGCGACACACCGTAGCGACGAGGTGACGCGTGTTTCGGCTGCGACGCATCGTACATCGGCTCGACAGAGGTACGGGGCCGGAGCGAGGGCGCTCCACGGGTGGAGCGCGGGTGGGGCAGGTTGTCGCCCACGCTACGAAAGAGCAGATCCGCGGCTCGAGCATCTTGCTCTCAGGCCGGGGCATCGCGCTGGGGATCAAGTTCGTCACCCAGCTTGTGATAGTGCGCTATCTCACGACCGCCGACTACGGCGCCTGGGCGTACGCACTCGCGGCCGTCGCCCTCATGGGCAGCTTCTCCTCGCTCAGCCTGGACCGGGGCGTCACCCGCTTCGCCGCGATCTATCACGAGGAGAAACAACACCAACGCTTCTTCGGCACGCTCCTCCTCGTGGCAGGGGTCATCGTGCTGACGGGCGCGGTCTTCGCCGGATCGCTCTACGCCTTCCCCGACTTCTTCGCGAAGTTCATGGGGCAGGATGCCATGCCCCTGACTCTCCTGTTCGTCCTGATCCTCCTGGTCCCGCTCGAGGGGCTCGACCAGCTCCTCATCGCGATCTTCGCCACCCTCGGCCGGACCGGCGCGATCTTCTTTCGCAAATATCTGCTCGGACCGACGCTGCAACTGACCGCCGTGCTACTCCTGGTTGGGCTGAACGGGGATGTCCAGTTCCTCGCTCGGGCCTACGTGTCTGCGATGCTGATCGGCGTCATCGTCAATGTCGCGCTACTCGTGCGCATGCTCGC
>CALKIP010000052.1 GCA_937995995.1 uncultured bacterium | reverse complement strand
GCGCGGGCCCCGAGCGCATGGCGATGAGCGCTTCGACCGCCGCGAGGCGCGCCCGTTCGGTCGGGTGCGTGAGGAGCCGCACCAGCGCAGATGCCGCCCGGGTCTCACGGATCCTGCCGAGGGAGCGGGCCGCGCCCGCGACCACCACGTCGTCCCCATCGGAGAGGAGCCGGACGACCGCCTCCGGGTGGTCGCGCGCGACCCGGTCCGCGGCCGGCTGGAGCAGCTCACGGACGGCGCGCGACGCCGTCGTCTCCACGGCGCGGAGGAGGACCGGGATCGCCGTCTGCCGAAGCCGCGTGAGGAAGAGCGATGTGGACTCCGTGTCCGGGTCGATGGCACCGTCTTCGAGTGCCTGAACGAACTGGCCGATCACGGCCGGCTCGCTCAACTCGTCGAAGAGCGCCTCGATACGCTCGCGGTGCGCGGGTCCGAGCACGGCCTCCCGCCCCGTGATGGCATCGAGCTCCTCGAGGAGGAGGGCGGCGGGGCCGAGCTCACCTCGGGCCAGGAAGACGGGGAGGAGCTGCCTCAGGATATCGAGGATCTCGGCCTGCCTCTCCTCGTCGGGCTCCTCGAGCCGGTCGAAGAGGGCGTTCAGGATGTCCGTGCGCAGGTCCCGATTCCACTCGCGCTCCACCTCCTTGCGCAACGCCTCGAGCTCGGTGTCCTCGAGGAAGTAGAGCGTGTCGTGAAAATCGTCCGGTGAGATGCCCGGCTGCGCCAGGGGCGCAGGCGCGCCCTCGGAAATCTGCCCGGCATCCTCGGTGGCGGCCGCGACGTCGGCGGCGATGGCATCGGACGAGACCGGCTCGAGCGAGAGGTTCAGCTCCGCCTCGGGGATCTCGAGCCCCTCCGCCAGCACATCGACGTAGCCGTACTGGAAGGCCTCGAAATCCTGCTCCCAGAAGAGGGTGACCAGGTCGTCCTCTTCGGTGATGGCCTGCCGCGCCCGGATCACGACGTCGAGGAACCGCTCGACTTCATCCTCGAAGCCCGGGAAGAAGGTCAGGTAGCGTACGCCGTCCTTGAAGAATTGAAAGGCCAGCTTCTCCCGCCCATCCCCGACGACGTACGTCTCGCCGCCCCGGACGAAGCCCGACTCCTCGACCTTGAACTCCAGGACCGTCACCACTTCCCAGATGCTCGCAAACCCGTCTTTGAGCGCATCGATGAAGCGCTGGTAGACGGGGTTGTTCGCCTCGTACATCTGGAAGGCGCGCAGCGTCTTGCCCAGAAGCCCGAGGAGGTCGCGGATACGGGTGACGACTACCTCTTCATCGTCCTCCGCAAGGGCCGTTGGCTCGACCGGTTCGCTTGGGTGGTGCATTTCTCCCGATCAGGTGTTCGACGGCGGGCTGCGCCGCCCGATGAGGTCGGCGACCTGTGCGACATCCTTGTCGCCCCGGCCACTCAGACAGACGACGAGCGGTCCGGCATCCGCCCAACGTCGGCCCTCGCGCAGCACGTACGCAATGGCGTGCGCGCTCTCCAGGGCGGGAATGATCCCCTCCAGCCGCGACAGCGTGGCGAAGGCGTCGAGTGCCTCCTCGTCCGAGACGACCACGTACTCGGCCCGCCCGCTCTCCTTGAGGTGCGCATGCTCGGGGCCCACGCCGGGGTAATCCAGCCCTGCCGAGACGGAGTGCGTGGACAGGACCTGCCCGGCGTCGTCCTGGAGCAGGAGGCTGAGCGAGCCATGGAGCACGCCCGGGCGCCCCACGGTGAGCGACGCCGAGTGACGACCCGTCTCGATCCCCTCGCCCGCCGCCTCGACGCCCACCAGCGCGACTTCGGATTCCGGGACGAAGGCGTGGAACATCCCCATCGCGTTCGACCCACCGCCGACACACGCGACCACCGCGGCGGGAAGACGCCCCTCGATGGCCTCGAGCTGCTCACGCGCTTCGCGGCCGATGACCGACTGGAAGTCCCGCACCATGCGCGGGTAGGGGTCCGGACCCACGACCGAGCCGATGATGTAGTGGGTGTCCTCCACGTTCGTGACCCAGTCGCGGATCGCCTCGTTGGTCGCGTCCTTCAGCGTGGGGGTGCCCGACTTCACCGGGCGGACCTCGGCGCCGAGGAGTTCCATGCGGAAGACGTTCAGCGCCTGACGGCGCGCGTCCTCCTCACCCATGTAGACCACGCAGTCGAGCCCGAAGAGTGCACAGACGGTCGCCGTCGCCACGCCGTGCTGCCCGGCGCCGGTCTCGGCGATGATCCGCCCCTTGCCCATGCGACGGGCCAGCAGGATCTGGCCGAGCGAGTTGTTGATCTTGTGCGCACCGGTGTGGTTCAGGTCTTCCCGCTTCAGGTAGACCGTCACTCCGCCCGCCGCCTCGCCCAGACGCCGAGCGCGGTACAACGGCGTCGCGCGACCGACGTAGTCACGGGAGAGCGCGTCCAGCTCCGCCCAGAAAGCGTCGTCCCGCCGCGCCGCCTCGTAGGCGGCCGTCAGTTCGTCCAGTGCCCCGATGAGCGTTTCGGGAACATAACGTCCGCCGAAGGCGCCGAAGCGCCCCTGCTTCCGTGCGGCATCGACTGCCACCGCCTGCTCTGCCATCAAACTTCCTTTCGAGTATGCACTGCCGTCGCGCCCGCCGCTCGGCGAGCCGCGGCGATGAAGGCGACGACCTTCTTACGGTCCTTCTCACCCCGGACCCGCTCCACGCCCGAACTCACATCCACGCCATCGGGCCGGAGCCGATCGATGACCGCGGCGACGTTGCCGGACTCGAGCCCACCGGCGACGATCAGGGCGAGAGCGGGGGGCACGCGGTCCCGCACGGCCGCAACCTCGTCCCAGGGGAACCGGGTACCGGTTCCGCCCGCGGCCTCTCGGCTCCAGCCGTCCAGGAGGAGTGCATCGGCAGCATCGCCGTACGCCTGAACTGCATCGAGAAATTCCCCGCGATCGCGAGGCCGGACCGCCTTCCAGACGCGGAAGTCGGCTCCGGAGGCAAGTTCGGCGACGGCCTCGGGCGGCTCGTTCCCGTGGAGTTGTACGGCGTCGAGGGCAAGCCGGCGCGCGGCGTCGCGGACCACGTCCGTGGATGAGTCCACGAAGACGCCGACGCGGCGCACGCCCGGTACCGCGGCGAAGATCTCCGCCGCCTGAGCCAGCGTCCGGCTGCGGCCGTACCCCGGCACGAGGATTACGCCAATGTAATCCGCGCCGGCCTCCGCCGCGACCGCGGCGTCTTCCGGGCGGCACATTCCGCAGATCTTGATGTCCACCCTCACTCCGCGGCCACCGCAACCCGCGGCCGACCCACGAGTGCGGCCGCGGCCGCGGCCACATCCGGTGCGCGCATGAGAGACTCGCCCACCAGCACCGCGCTCGCGCCCGCGGCGCCCAGGCGGTCGACGTCGACGGCCGTGCGGATCCCGCTCTCGGCCACCAGCACCCGGTCGGCCGGGATTCGGCCGGCCAGACGGAAGATCACGCCGAGATCCGTGCGGAAGGTGGCCAGATCACGACTGTTCACGCCAACGATGCGTGCGCCGGCTGCGAGCGCACGGTCCACCTCCGACTCCTCGTGCGCCTCCACCAGCACTCCCATCCCCAACTCCGTGGCCAGGGCGTGGAGTTCCGCGAGACGCTCATCGTCCAGGATCCGCACGATCAGCAGAACGGCGTCCGCCCCCGCAGCGCGCGCCTCCCAGAGCTGCAGAGCATCGATGACGAAATCCTTGCGCAGAACCGGAAGGTCGACCGTCGAGCGCACCGCGCGCAAATCGTCGAGTGAGCCGCCGAAGTACGACTCGTCCGTCAACACGCTCAGCGCACTCGCACCCGCCGACGCGTACGCCCCCGCCACCTCTTCCACCGAGAGCTGTGGCCGGATCCACCCCGCGGAAGGGGAGCGACGCTTGATCTCCGCGATCAGCGCGACCTCGCCCGCGCGGCGCAGCGCCGCCTCGAATGGCCGCGGGCGCGGCTCCGCCTCGGCGGCGGCCCGCAGCTGCGCCATTCTCGGCCGCAGCCGCGCGACCTCCTCCCGCTTGGTTTCGACGATCCTGTCCAGCATCTGATTGAACCCCTTGCGCTTCGGCTCTTGTTCGGGTAGTATGGTTTCGGTTCTCTTTCGGTACAAGACCCCGAGCGACCTTAGCAGCAGCGAGGAGCGCCATGGCCCTGACCAAGCGCCAGAAGCAGATTCTGGACTATCTCACCGACTACTTCGAAGCGAACGGCTACGCGCCGAGCTTCGAGGAGATCGCCCGGCACTTCCGCTTCTCCTCGCTCGCGACGGTGCACGAGCACCTGGAGAATCTGAAGCGCAAGGGCTACATCCGAAAGAGCTACAACGAAAGCCGCTCGATCGAGCTGCTCCCGACACGGATGCGGGTGTCGGCCGTCGAGCTTCCGCTCTACGGCACCGTAGCTGCCGGCGTGCCGATCGAGGCGATCGAGGAGCAGGAGACGATCGCGGTTCCCGAGGAGCTTATCTCTCGCGGCGGGCACAACTACGTGCTGCGGGTGCGGGGCGAGTCGATGATCGACGAGCAGATCCGCGACGGCGACTACATCATCGTGAACGCGCGCCAGACGGCGCAGAACGGCGAGATGGTCGTCGCCCTGGTGCACGGCGACTCGGCCACGGTCAAGAAGTTCTACCGCGAGGCCGACGGCCGCGTCCGGCTCCAACCGGCAAATCCCACGATGCCGCCTCTCTACTACGCACCGGCCGAAGTCGCGATCCAGGGGATCGTGATCGGCGTGATCCGGAGGTACTGATGCCCGCGACCAAGCGTGCTTTCGTAGTTGGCCGCCGCACCCGACGCGGCACGATGGTGATGGTGCTGCGCCCTGCCCGCGGTCCCTTCACCGGTCCGTGGACGTTGACGGCGGTCGTCTCGGCGAACTGATCGGGGTCGTCCAAAGGCGTTTCCAGCGGACGCCCCCCGAAACGGTCGTCCGTCCGATCCCGGGACAGATTTGCGCTAGCCGTGCTCAACGGCATAGCGCAGTCAGCGTGCGAATCCAGTCCGACCCGCGCGCGCCGTGCTCAACCCTTGCGCGTATCCGCCACCCTGCGCGAGGCATCCCGCAGCTTGCGCAACGCGTCGTAGGCCGCACCCGAATCCACGATCCGTTCCGCCTCCGCGAAGCCGTCCTCGATCGACTCCACACGACCGGCCACGTAGAGCGCCGCGCCGGCGTTGAGGGTGACGGCGAATCGTGCGGCGCCGCCTCGTCGCCCGGCGAGGATGTCCTCGATGATCCGAGCGTTCTCCTCGGGCGCCCCGCCCTGCAGCCCTTCGGCATCGATACCGGTCCCATTCGCCAGTGCCGCGGGATCGAACCGGAAGCGACGGAGCGCGCCATCCTTGAGCTCCACCACATCACTCGGCCCGAGCGGGCTCACCTCGTCGAGCCCCGGCTCGCCGTGGACGACGAGTGCGCGGTCGTGGCCGAGTTCGAGGAGCGCGCCGGCGACGAGATCGATGAGTGCGGGATCGGAGACGCCGATCACCTGCAGGCGCGCGCCGGCCGGGTTGGTCAGCGGGCCCAGGAGGTTCATGATCGTGGGGAGCGCGAGCTCTCGGCGCACCGGGGCCACGTGACGCATGGCCGGGTGGAGGAGCGGCGCGAACATGAAGACGATCCCGGCCTCGTCGAGGACCTGTGCCATCGCCTCCGGCGTGAGGTCGATCACGACGCCGAGCGCCTCGAGGACGTCGGCGCTCCCGCTACGGGAGGTGAAGGACCGGTTCCCATGCTTCGCGATCCGCACGCCCGCGCCCGCGGCGATGAACGCCGCCGCGGTCGAGATGTTGAAGGTCGTGAGGGATCCGCCGCCGGTGCCGCAGGTGTCGAGGACGGGCGAGCCGTCGCTGACGGGCACGGGGATCATTGCACGGCCGAGTGCGCGTACGGCGCCGGCGAGCTCGGCGGAAGTCTCGCCCCGCACGCGGAGCCCGACGAGCACGGCGGCCACCTGGACCGGCGAAGCGCGCCCTTCCATAATCGCCGTGAAGAGGTCCTCGGCCTCCTGGACCGAGAGGTGCTCGCCGCGGGCGAGGCGCGCGAAGAGCTGCTGGAATCCGGGCGCCTCCGTCCGAGGCGGGTTCGACGACGTCATCCGCATTTCTGGCTGGGAATCCTCCGGCATCTTACGCCGGCGGCGCGAGGGGTGTCAACACGCTCCTCCGCGCGGAAGGCCTGACCGAGACTCCAGCCGTTTCGAATCCGGCGCACCGGCCTCGCGGCGGAGCTGGAACGACTGGATGCCGGTCTCGGATCGCCGGCGGCTGCGCGTATTCGCCGGTGATTCGGACGACGCCGGCGGGCCGCGGCATGCGCGAGATCGACCGCTGCATTTCACGATGCGGCTTCGCGCTTGACACACCCCCGCACGCGCGTAGCTTTCGGCCGCGTGTCACCCCAGAACGAGCATCGGATCAAGCTCACGCTGCACTACGATGGGAGCGGGTTCCACGGCTGGCAGGTCCAGCCGGATGTCCGCACGGTGCAGGCCGAGCTGGAGGCCGCGGTGTCGCGCCTGACCAACCGACCCACCGGCGTGGTGGGCGCGGGTCGGACGGACACGGGCGTGCACGCCACCGGGCAGGTCGCGTCGGTGACGGTACCGGTGCGCTGGACGGCGGCGGCGTTGCGCAAGGCGCTGAACGCCGTCCTGCCGCGAGACATCTGGGTGGCGGAGGCCGAAGAAGTGCCCGCGGGCTTCCATGCCCGTTTCGATGCAGTGGCGCGAAGCTACATCTACCGCGTCGGCACGACGGAGGCGGCGCGCTCGCCATTTCGGCGGCGGTGGTGCTGGGTGCTGGCGCGCGAGCTGGACCGGGCGGCGCTGGAGGAGACCGCGGCGGCGATCGTGGGTGACCACTCGTTCCGATCGTTCGCGAAGGCGGGCCAGGAGGAGAGGGGCGATCGTTGCGTCGTCGTCCACTCTCGCTGGACGGATTGGGACGACGTCGGCGTGGAGTTCCACGTGACGGCGAACCGCTTCCTCCACCACATGGTCCGCTACCTGGTGGGCACGATGGTGGATGTGGGACGGGGTCGAAGGCCGGCGGAGGATATGGAGCGCCTGCTCGCCGGTGAGGAGGGTCTGGAGACGTCGCCTCCGGCGCCGCCGGAGGGGCTCTTCCTGACGCATGTGGCGTATAACGAAAACGAGCGGCTAGCAGAGGAGACCGAGGATGAAGATCTTCCTTGATACGGCGGACCTGAGCGAAATCCGGCGTGCGGCCGAGGCCGGCCTGATCGATGGAATCACGACGAACCCCTCGCTGCTGGCCAAGGCAGCGGGCGAGTCGGCGAGTCCGCGCGAGATCCTGGCGGAGATCTGCCGGACGGTGGACGGCCCGATCAGCGCGGAGGTCGTGGCGACGGATGCGGCGGAGATGGTCCGCGAGGGCCGCGAGCTGGCCAAGATCGCGGACAACATCGTGATCAAGGTCCCGCTCATCGAGGACGGACTGCGGGCGTGCCGGCAGTTCCGCTCGGAGGGGATCCAGGTCAATGTGACGCTCTGCTTCTCCCCGACGCAGGCACTCCTCGCGGCGAAGGCGGGCGCGACGTACATCTCGCCCTTCGTCGGCCGGCTGGACGACATCAGTGCGAACGGGATGGGGCTGATCGCACAGATCGTCCAGATCTACGAGAACTACGACTTCGAGACCGAGGTGCTCGTGGCGTCGATCCGCAGCCCGCAGCACGTCGTAGAGTCCGCGCTCCTGGGCGCCCACGTGGCGACGCTTCCGCCGAAGGTGCTCTATCAGCTCATGAAGCATCCGCTCACGGACAAGGGCCTGGACGCGTTCCTCGCGGACTGGGCGAAGCTCCCCGAGTCGATTCGGACGATCTGAGGCAACGATGCGTCGCGGTTCGACCCTTTTCATCGCACTCACTCTCGCCGCCTCGACGCTCGTCGGCTGTCGGGGCGAGGTGGACGAGGACGCTGCCGCTCCGGCGCGAGCGGCGCTGCAGTTCCCCGACGTCCGCCGGGGCGTCGATCGGGATGCGGCTCCCGACGATGTGCAGGATGCGCTGGATGCTTCCCGGCGCACCGCGATCGTGCGTGCGTCGGAACGGGTCGCGCCGTCCGTGGTGAGCGTCAACGTCGTGCGCCGTCAGCGGGTGCGCCCGCGCAGTCTCTGGGAGAGCTTCTTCGTGCCGCCAGGCGAGCGGGAGGTGGCGGGGATCGGGTCCGGCTTCATCATCCGCGAGGACGGCCTGGTCCTGACGAACGAGCACGTGGTTCGTGGCGCGGACCGTCTCGTCGTCACCCTCTCCGACGGCCGGCAGTTCGAGGCCGAGCTCGTCGGCACGGACGAGATGAGCGACCTGGCCGTGGTGCGCATCACCGCACCCGTGGGTAATGGCGAAGCGAAGGCGAGTGGCGTGCCGCCGCTGCCCGCCGCGCCGCTCGGCGATTCGGACGATCTCATGATCGGCGAGTGGGCGGTGGCCCTCGGCAACCCGCTCGGCTTCATGCTCTCGAACACGGAACCGACGGTCACGGTGGGCGTGATCAGCGGCGTCGGCCGCAACATCCTCCCTGGCGGCGAGGACGAGCGCGGCTACTACCTGGACATGATCCAGACGGATGCGGCGATCAACCCGGGCAACTCGGGCGGGCCGCTGGTGAACGCGCTGGGCGAGGTGATCGGGGTGAACTCGTCGATCATCTCGCGGAGCGGCGGGAGCGAGGGGCTCGGCTTCGCGATCCCGATCAATCGGGCTCGCCGCATTGTCTTCGACCTCCTCGACGACGGCCAGGTGCGGCGCGCGTGGGTCGGGCTCGAGCCGGAAGCCGGTGACATGGGACGACTGGGGCGCAGCACGGAAGTGCGGATCGCACAGGTCGCGAGCGGCTCTCCCGCGGACGAGGCGGGCGTGCGCCCCGGCTGGATCCTGCGCTCGGCCGGCGGCAAGAAGATCCGAAGCCCGCTGGACTGGGAGTCCGTCCTTCTCGATGCGTCCGTCGGCGAGCCACTCGAGTTGGTGCTCGACGAGGGTGGCAGGGAGCGCACGATCCGCATCATCCCCCAGGACCTGCCGTCGGTCACGGCGGAGCGGATCCAGGCGCTCGCGGATTTCGAGCTGATCACGCTCACACCCGCGATCCGCGCGGAGCGCGGCATCCTGAACGAGCAGGGCGCGCTGATCGTTTCGCTCTCGGACGTGGCCCGGCAGATCGGGCTGCGCGAGGGCGACCTGGTGGTCCAGATCAATCGGGTGCCGGTCCGTACGGCCGAAGAGGCGGCCCGGCTCCTTCAGCAGATGTCCGGTCAGGGGCAGGTCCGCGTCTTCTTCGAGCGCCGTGGCCGCCTGGGATCGGTCTACTTCTACATCAACGGGTGAGGCATCAGGTGGTGGCAGCGGACGAACGGGGCGGAGCCTCGACGTCGTATCAAAACCCGCTGGTCGAGCGCTACGCTTCGGCGGAGATGAGCCGCATCTTCTCGCCGGCGTTCAAGTTCTCGACGTGGCGGCGCCTGTGGCTCGCGCTTGCAGAGAGCGAGCAGGAGCTGGGTCTTCCGATACCGAACGAGGCGATCCGCGAGATGCGCGAGCGCCTCGACGACATCGACCTCGATCGTGCGGCCGAGCTGGAGCGCCGTCTGCGCCACGACGTGATGGCGCACGTGCACCACTTCGGCGAGGTGGCGCCGAAGGCGCGGGCGATCATCCACCTGGGCGCGACGAGTGCCTACGTCGGCGACAACACGGATCTGATCCAGCACCGCGAGGCGCTGCTCCTGGTGCGGGAGCGGGTGGTGGCGTGCATCGCGGCGCTCGCCGATTTCGCGCGGCGCTACCGCGCCCTGCCGACGCTCGGCTACACGCACTTCCAGACGGCGCAGCCGACGACGGTCGGCAAGCGCGCAACTCTCTGGATCCAGGACCTGATCCTGGACCTGGAGGAGATCGAGCACCGTCTCGAAACGCTGCGCTTCCGCGGGATCCGCGGCACGACGGGCACAGAGGCGAGCTTCCTCGAGCTCTTCGAGGGCGACCACGAGAAGGTTCGTGAGCTGAACCGCCGCGTCGCCGAGAAGATGGGCTTCGACAAGCTCTACTGGGTGACCGGCCAGACGTATCCGCGCAAGGCGGACTACGCCTTCCTCTCAACGCTCGCCGGCCTTGCGACGTCGGCGTCGAAGTTCGCCAACGACATGCGGCTGCTGCAGCACCTGCGAGAGGTCGAGGAGCCGTTCGGCAAGGAGCAGATCGGCTCTTCGGCGATGGCGTACAAGCGCAACCCGATGCGTGCGGAGCGGATGAACGCGCTCTCGCGCCACGTCCTCGCGCTCTCGATGGACCCGGCGATGACGGCAGCGTCGCAGTGGCTCGAGCGCACTCTCGACGACTCGGCGAACAAGCGGATCGCCGTCCCCGAGGCTTATCTGGCGACGGACGCGACGCTGCTGCTCTGGCACAACGTGGCGGCGGGACTCGTCGTCCACGAGCCGGTGATCCGGAGGAACCTCGAGGAGGAGCTGCCGTTCATGGCGACGGAGGCGATCCTCATGCGTGGCGTCAAGGCCGGCGGCGACCGCCAGGAGCTGCACGAGCGGATCCGGCAGCACTCGGTGGCCGCGGCCAACCGGATGAAGGACGAGGGCGCCGAGAACGATCTGGCCGATCGTATCGCGGGGGACGATGCCTTCGCGCTGACCCGCGCGGAGATCGAGGAGATCCTGGACCCCGCTCGCCACATCGGCCGCTCGCCCGAGCAGGTGGACGCGTTCCTGGCCGAAGCGGTCGAACCGGTGCTGGATCGCTACGGCGTCTCTGCCGAGGCGCCCGAACTGAGGGTCTAACGTCCCGATGACGAGCACGCACGAAGGTCCGCGCACGGCATCCGGCTCGTGCATCCTGGCCGAGGCTTGCGACGCATGGCGGCAAGTGTGAAGACGACGCGGCTCCCCTTCCCCCTCGTCGCCCGAGGCAAGGTGCGCGACGTCTACGACGTGGGCGGAGACCGGCTCCTCATGGTGGCGACGGACCGCATCAGCGCCTTCGACGTGGTCCTGGACCAGCCGATCCCGCACAAGGGCGAGGTGCTCACGCTGATCACCGCCTGGTGGCTCGCACGGCTCGAGGACATCACGCCGCACCACCTGATCTCGGTGGATCCGGAGGTGATCGAGCGCGAGGTGCCAGAATTGGCGGAGAGCCGCGAGGAGTGGGCCCGGCGCGCTATGCTGGTCCGGCGCACGACGCCCTTCCCGATC
>CALKIP010000051.1 GCA_937995995.1 uncultured bacterium | reverse complement strand
GCAGCACGTTCACCCTCCGCCTGCCCGTTCACCCCTGACCCTCCTCCCCCACCAGGGTCGAGATCGGGACGAGCGTCGAGGACCGGGCCAGAGCTTCCCCACCCTGCCTGGCCCTATCCCTCCTACGCCGCCCCCCGGTGCGGTTCAGCCTACTTGACGAAGAGCATCTCGCGGTAGCGAGGCAGCGGCCAGAGGTCGTCGGGGAGGATCCTCTCGAGGCGGTCGACGACGGAACGGACGGCGGCCATGGCGGGAACGATGTTCTCGCGCATGTGCACGGCCTTGGAGTGGACATCGTCGCCGCCCAGTTCGGCATTCTGGCGGACGAGCTCATCGAGCACCTCGTGCAGCTCGTCGATGAGCCCGCCGACCTCCTCGATCATGCGCCTGAGGCTGCGCACCTCCACGCCCACATCGCCGGCGCGCTCGGCGGTGGCGAGCAGATCGGCGAGGTAGCGCGTTGCCGCGGGGAGCACCATGGTGCGCGCGATGTCGGCCGTGGTCTCGCCCTCGATGTTGATCGTCTTGAAGTATTGATCGACGAGGATCTCCTCACGGCTCTCGATCTCACGGCGGCTCAGGACCCCGTACTTCTCGAAGAGCTCGACGTTCTTGGCGTCCGAGATCCGGTGGATCGCATCGAGTGCGTTGCGGATATGGAGGAGGCCTCGCCGCTCGGCCTCGGCCTCCCAGTCACGCGAGTAGCCGTCGCCATCGAAGACGATGTGCTGGATCCTGGGGATCTCGCGGGAGAGGAGCGCACACATCGCCTCCTCGAGGTCGCGGCCTTCGCCGAGTTCCGCCTCGAGTTCGTCGACAAGCTCGTCGATCGATTCCGCGGTGATCGTGTTGAGCACCGTGGCCGGGAACGAGATCGACTGCGACGCACCCGGTGCCCGGAACTCGAACTTGTTGCCGGTGAACGCGAAAGGCGATGTGCGGTTGCGGTCGCCGGCGTGCTTCGGAAGGCGCGGCAGGACCGGCGTGCCGAGGCCGAGCAGCCCGCCCTTCCTGGAGGCCTTCGCCTTCCCCAGCTTCGCGATCTGATCGAGGATGTCGGTGAGCTGATCACCGAGGAAGACCGACACGATCGCCGGTGGCGCCTCGTTCCCGCCCAGGCGGTGGTCGTTGCCCGCGAAGGCGACGCTGAGCCGCATCAGGTCCTGGTGCCGCTCGACGGCGCGCAGCACCGCGGTGCAGAAGAAGAGGAACTGCAGGTTCTCGTGCGGGCTGTCGCCCGGCTCGAGGAGGTTGTGCTCCGCCGTGCAGAACGACCAGTTCAGGTGCTTGCCGCTTCCGTTCAGCCCCGCGAACGGCTTCTCGTGCAGCAGCGCGACGAGCCCGTACTTCGGCGCCGTCCGCCGGATGACGAGCATGGTGAGCTGCTGGTGGTCGGCCGCTACGTTCGCGTTCTCGTAGATCGGCGCCATCTCGAACTGCCCCGGCGCGACCTCGTTGTGGCGGGTGTTGATCGGCACGCCCAACCGGTAGAGCTCTCGCTCGACCTCCATCATGAAGGCCAGCACGCGCTCCGGGATCGAGCCGAAGTAGTGGTCCTCGAGCTCCTGCCCCCGTGGCGGCTTCCCGCCGAAGAGCGTACGCCCCGTCGTCAGCAGGTCGGGGCGTCGGTAGTAGAACTCCTCGTCGACCAGGAAGAACTCCTGCTCCGGCCCCAATGTGGCCTGGACCGGCCCCTCGTGCACGCCGAAAATATCGAGCGCCCGCCGGGCCGACCGGTCCAGCACGTAGAGCGAGCGAAGCAGCGGGATCTTGTTGTCCAGCGCATCGCCCGTCCACGATGCGAAGGCCGTCGGGATCGCCAGGTACGAACCCGCCGCCGTCTCCATGATGAACGCCGGCGACGTCGGGTCCCACGCCGTGTAGCCCCGTGCCTCGAAGGTCGCACGCAGCCCACCCGACGGCAGACTCGACGCGTCCGGCTCGCCCTGGATCAGGTCCTTGCCGCTGAACTCCGCCACCGCACCGCCGCCCACGTTCGGCGTGATGAAGGAGTCGTGCTTCTCCGCCGTCAGCCCCGTCAGCGGCTGGAACCAGTGCGAGAAGTGGGTCGCGCCCCGCTCGATCGCCCACTCCTTCATCGCGAGCGCCACCGCATCCGCGACGCTCGGGTCCAGCTCCGTGCCGTTGCGGATCGTGTCCATCAGCGCAAGGAACGCCGTCTTCGGCAGGCGAGTCTTCATCTCCGCCAGGCCGAAGGCATTCTCACCGAAGATCCGCTCGATTTCCATCGGACGGCCGAGGGCTCGGGTTGGGGTGTCGGAGCGGGGGGCGGCGGGCGAGGATTCGCCGTTGGTGGAGCGCGTCCAGTATGTGGCCGCGGCGAGTGCATCGAATCGGGTGGTGCGCGCTTGCATGGGCTCTGACTTTCTCGTGGATCGGGGCCTGTCCACTTTGGGGTTCACGCGTGTGCGCCATCGCGCCGACGCAGACCCATGCCCGCGCGACGTTGCAGTGTAGTGGGACACCAAAAACGCGTCAATATTTTTTTCCGCCACCGGTCATACGCCCCGCCCGAGCGACTCGCCCGACAGGGCGAAAAGTGCAGCATCTGCGTGCACATGTCGCATATCGCGGGCCTCTCACTGTCGCCCGGCCGGCTCGCGGAGCCCTCGCCGGATCGCACCCTCCCGCTCGAGGCGCTCGATCCGCTCGGAGGTGTAGCCGAACTCGCGCAGTATCTCCTCCGTGTGCTCTCCCAGGAGGGGCGGCGCGTGACGCACCGGGGCACGTTCGCCGTCCCATTCGACGGGAAGTGCGACGGTGCGGAGGTCGGGTATGGCGGGGTGCGGCGTGTCGGCGAGGATCGCGTTGGCCTGAAGCTGCGGCTCCTCGGCGACCTGATCGATGGACCGGATCGGTGCACACGGCACGCCGGCATCCTGGAGCCGGCGCAGCGCGTCGTCGGTCGCGAGCGGGCGCGTCGCTCGGGCGATCGCCTCGCGGAGTTCGTCGCGATGGGCGACGCGGTCGGGATTCGTCCGGAAGCGGGGATCGGCGGCGACGTCCGGGAGTGAGAGCGCGCCGCACGCCGCCTGGAAGAGCGCATCGGTGCCGGCGGCGATCATGACGTGCCCATCGGCGGTGGGGAACGCCTCGTACGGCGCGATCATGCCGAGCCCGGAGCCGTGGGGGCCGGGCACGTGCCCCGTCGCCAGGTAGCCGATCAGGTGGTACGACGACCAGGTGACCGCGGTGTCGAAGAGCGAGGTCGTGATGTGTGTGCCCTGCCCCGTCGCCTCGCGCTGCCTGAGCGCGCCGAGGATCCCGATCGCGGCCCACATCCCGGTGCCCATGTCGACGATCGAGGTGCCGACGCGGGTGGGTGGGCCGCCGGCGTGGCCGGTCACGGACATGAGGCCGCCGTACGCCTGGAGCAGCGGATCGTACCCGGGCAGGTGCTCGAGTGGGCCGCGCGTGCCGAAGGCGGTGACGGAGGTGTAGATCAGCCGGGGGTTCAGGGCGCGGAGGCGTTCGTGGTCGAGGCCGAACTTCTCGGCGCCGCCGGAGCGGAACGACTGGACGACGACGTCGGCGCGGCCGGCGAGGCGGCGCACGACCTCGCGGCCGCCATCCCGTGCAAGATCGATGGCGATGCTGCGCTTGTTGCGGTTGCCGGCCAGGAAGAGCGCGCCCTCGCCGTTCCAGAAGGGCGGCCCCCAGTGGCGGGCCGAATCGCCGCTGTCCGGGCGCTCGACCTTGATCACGTCCGCGCCCAGATCGCCGAGGATCTGTGCGCAGAAGGGGCCGGCCAGGTTCTGGGAGAGGTCCAGGACGAGGATTCCTTCGAGGGACTGGGTCATTGTGCTATCTTGATGCGGGTGCGTTGCTCGGCTTCGTGTACACGACAAGGCTCGCATTGTGCGGCGGACTGCGTGCCGCTACAATGGGCGCGCCGTAAAACTGCTGAAGGAGGCAATGACATGCGATCGATCCTGGGATTGTTCGCGAAGTCCCCATTCGGTCCGCTCGTCCAGCACACGGAGCGGGTCCATGAGACCGTCTCGCTGATCCGCCCGCTGTTCGAGGCGTTCACGGCGGAAGACTGGGACAGGACGGAGCAGATCTACCGTCAGATCGAGGAGTTGGAGCACAAGGCGGACCTGGTCAAGAACGACATCCGTGACCACCTGCCGAAGTCGCTCTTCCTTCCGGTCGATCGCGGCGATGTGCTCAAGTTCCTGAAGGAGCAGGACCGCATCGCCGATGATGCGGAGGATCTCGGCGTCCTGCTGACGATGCGGCGCACCCCGACGCCGGAGGGGATCAAGGAAGGCATCTTCGATCTGGTCGACGCCGTCGTGCGGGCGAGCGACGCGTGGTACGAAGTCGCGCGCGAGCTGCCGACGCTGCAGGAAGCGTCGTTCACCGGGCCGGAGGTCGAGCGGATCCTGGAGCTGATCAACGAGGTCTCGGAGCTGGAGCGCGAGGCAGACGTGCACCAGGCCGAGGTCACGAAGCGGCTCTTCGACTACGAGGCCGAGATCGGCGCGGTCTCGGTCATGATGTGGTTCAACATCGTTCGGGTGCTGGGTTACATCGCCAATCACGCGGAGAATACGGCGGACTTGCTCCGTCTCATGCTTGCCCGACGATGAGTGTTGAGTTGTTGATCCTGGCGATCGCTTTGGTCGCCGGGCTGTATATGGCATGGACGATCGGGGCCAACGACGTCGCGAACGCGATGGGCACCTCGGTCGGATCGGGCGCGCTCACGCTGATGATGGCGATCGTGCTCGCGGGCATCTTCGAGTTCGGTGGCGCGGTGCTGGTCGGCTCGAGTGTGACGAGCACGATCAGCAAGGGGATCGTCGATACATCGCTATTCGACGCCACAGGCCCCCTGGGCTCGGAGGGTCCATTACTCCTGGGGCTCGCAATGCTCTCGGCGCTGCTCGCCGCGGCGCTCTGGCTTCACCTCGCCACGCACCTCGGGCTTCCGGTCTCGACGACACACTCGATCGTCGGCGCCGTGGTCGGTGTCGGGCTGGTGACGTTCGGCTTCAGCGGCGTGCAGTGGAGCAAACTCGGCCAGATCATGGCGAGCTGGGTCGTCTCGCCGCTCCTCGGCGGCTTGCTGGCCTTCCTGACCTTCGGCGCGATCCGGCGCTGGATCCTGCGCGCGCCGGACCCCATACAGGCGACGAGGCGCTACAGTCCCTACCTGGTGGCGGCCGTCGTCGCCGTCATGACGCTCTCTTTCATCTACAAGGTCCTGAGCAACCGCATGGATGTGCCGCCGGTGCTGCTGTCACTCGGCATCGCCGCCGCCACGGGTACGGTCTCCGGCGTCTTCGCCGCAGCGCTGATCCGCGGCATGCGCCCGGTTTCCAAGGACCAGTATGCGTACGTCGAGCGGATCTTCGCGCTGCTCCAGATCGCCACGGCGTGCTTCGTGGCCTTCGCCCACGGCGCGAACGACGTCGCCAACGCGATCGGCCCGGTCGCGGCGGTGGTCGAGCTCTACCGCGGCGGCTTCTCCGGCGTCGCGGCCGAGGTCGGCGTGCCGTTCTGGGTGCTGGTCATGGGCGGCGCCGGGATCGTGATCGGACTCGCCACGTACGGTCACAGGGTGATCGCGACGATCGGCAGACAGATCACCGAGATCACGCCGACGCGTGGTTTCGCAGCCGAGTTCGGCGCCGCGACGACGGTCCTGATCGCGAGCAGTCTCGGGCTGCCCATCTCGACCACGCACACACTGGTGGGCGGCGTGATCGGCATCGGCTTCGCCCAGGGGATGGGCGCGCTCAACCTCGATATGATCCGCAACATCGTGCGGTCCTGGCTCGCGACCGTCCCCGTGGCCGCTGCCATCGCGGCACTCATCTATGTGGTCGCGCGTATCCTTGTCTGACGGCAGACGACGAGGGATCGACTGGGGGAGCACCATGCAATTGAGCAACCGGATTTTCCGATTCCTACCCGTCCTGGCACTCGCCGCCGGGGTGGCGGGGTGTGCCGTGAACCCGGCGACGGGGGCGCGGCAGCTCTCGCTCATGGGCGAGGCGCAGGAAGTCGAGATGGGACGGGAGTACGACAAGCAGATCGTCGCCGAGATGGGGCTCTATCCGGACGACGCGCTTCAGGCGTACGTGCAGGAACTGGGCAGCCGGCTCGCGGCGCACTCCGAGCGGCCCAACCTGCCGTGGACGTTCCGTGTGGTCGACGACCCGGTCGTCAACGCCTTCGCGCTCCCGGGCGGCTACATCTACATCACGCGCGGAATCCTGGCGCACCTCGACTCCGAGGCGGAGCTCGCGGCGGTGATCGGCCACGCGACCGGTCACGTCACGGCGCGGCCCTCCGTGAACCGGCTGCGCCGCTCGACGCTCGCACAGGGCGGGCCCGGCGCGGCGTCGATCTTCGTGCCGCAGGTCGCGGACTTCTCTGAGGTCGCAAGCGCCGCACTCGGCGTCCTCTTCCTGAAGTACGGCCGCGACGACGAAAAGCAGTCCGACGACCTGGGGCTGCGCTACATGCGTGCGGCGGGGTACGATCCGCGTGAGATGGCGGGCGTCTTCGAGATGCTCGGCCGCGTGAGCGCGGCGAGTGGCGGCGGCGGGACGCCGGAGTGGCTCTCGACGCACCCGAACCCAGAGAACCGCTACGAGCGGATCGCCGCGCAGGTCGCGGAGCTTCCGCAGACGTTCGAGGGCACCATCGTCGACCGCGAAGGCTACCTCCAGCGGCTCGACGGCCTGGTCTACGGCGACGACCCCAGACAGGGCTTCTTCCGCGGCGCCGAATTCCTGCACCCCGAACTGCGCTTCCGCCTCACCTTCCCCACGGGTTGGCAGACGGCGAACCAGCGTCAGGCTGTACTCGCGGCGAGCCCGCAGCAGGACGCGATGATGCAGCTCACCCTCGCCCAGGCGACGAGTGCGGAGGCCGCAGCGCGTGCCTTCGCCTCGGGCGAGGGGGTGCGCACGGGCTCGCTCACGCGCACGAGCATCAACGGACTCCAGGCGGTCACGCTGTCGTTCATGGCCACGAGCCAGAACGGGCAGACGCTCGAGGGCGGCGCCGCCTTCATCGAGCACGAAGGCAGCGTCTTCCAGGTCCTCGGCTACGCGGCAGGCGGGCGCTGGGGCACCCATGGCGACGATGTGCTGCGCGCCGTCCGCAGCTTCCGCGAACTCGACGACCCGGCCGTGCTGCGCGCCGAGCCGTGGCGCATCGAGCTCGTCCGGCTCGACCGCGCCATGACCGTCGAGGAGTTCACGCGCCGCTACCCGGGGCCGGTCGACGCGGAGCGGGTGGCGCTGATCAACGGCGTCGAGCCCGGCACGCGCTTCGAGGCCGGGCGGCTGGTCAAGCGGGTCGTGGGGGAGGCATTGACGTCGTAGGCGGCCGTGGATGGGGGATAGGGCGAGTGGCATGGGCAGGCGCAGCGCAGCCGGCGCCGCGAGGCAGGTGCAGACAGCGGCCCACCGGCCGCGCCGCGCCGCCGACCATGCTCCCCTATCCCCTCTCCCCTATCCCCCCTCCCCCCTCCCCTCTCCCCCTTCCCCCCTCCCCCCCCTCCCCTTATGTTGTCCTCCTTCCCCTCCTTACCCCCTACCCCCACGAGAGCCC
>CALKIP010000050.1 GCA_937995995.1 uncultured bacterium | reverse complement strand
GGCACGGCAGCGGGCGGTCTGCTCGTGCTGACCAACGGGTGGCAACTGCTCGGCGCGCTCGGCGCGGCCCCGGTGGTGATCGTGCTCGTCAACAATCCGGGCACGTGGTCGCACATCTACGCGCCGCTCAGACACGCGCCGTGGCACGGGTGGACGCCGACGGACCTGATCTTCCCCTTCTTCCTCTTCATCGTCGGCGTGGCGATGACCTTCTCGTACGGGAAGCGGCTCGAGCGCGGCGCGGACCGCGGCGTGCTCCTCCGCAAGGCCGCCCGGCGCTCGCTCATCCTCTTCGGACTCGGGCTCGCGCTGCACGGCTTCCCCAACTACGACCTGTCGACGATCCGCATCCCGGGCGTGCTGCAGCGCATCGCGATCGCCTCGTTCTGCGCCACCGCCATCGTCCTCGCCTTTCGGGTCCGCGGCCAGGCCATCGCCGCGGCCGTACTGCTCCTCGGCTACTGGGCGCTGATCACGCTGGTCCCGGTCCCGGGCGTCGGCGCGGGCGTGCTCGAGCCCGGGCAGGATCTCGGCGCATGGCTGGACCGCATGATCTTCGGCACCCAGCACCTGTGGGTGTACGCGGAAACGTGGGATCCGGAAGGGCTCCTCAGCACCATGCCCGCCGTGGCGAGCGTGCTCCTCGGCGTGCTGGTCGGGCACGGGATCCGCGCCGATCGGCCGGAGCGCGCCAAGCTCACGGGCCTCCTCGCGTTCGGCGCCGCGGCCACTCTGGTCGGCCTTGCCTGGGGCACGGTGCTGCCGATCAACAAGAACCTCTGGACCAGCTCCTACGCCGTCCTCACCGCCGGCCTCGGCGCGCTCTTCCTCGGCGCCTGCTACTGGCTGATCGACATCCGCGGGCGACGCGGCTGGGCCACGCCCTTCGTCATCTTCGGGACGAACGCCATTGCGGCCTTCTTCCTCTCCAGCCTCTTCGCGCGCATCCTCAACCTGATCACCGTCGGAAGCGGAGCCGAGGCGACGACGCTCAAGGCGTTCCTCTACCAGACGGCCTTTGCGTCGTGGCTCTCGCCGATCAATGCGTCGCTCGCCTTCGCGATCTCGTACGTGCTGGTCTGGCTGGGTGCGATGGCGGTGCTCTACCGGAAGGGGATCTTCATCAAGGTCTGAGGGTGCCGGAGGGCAGTACTGGACGCCGGGCCCGCGGCGGCTCCCTCACCACGCGGGCAACCGACCGGAAACGACGTCGCCTACGGCTGGGTCCCGCGGTCGGTGTTCCCGGTGTTTCCACTGGCGCCCGTACCGCTCCTGTCCGTGCCAGCCTCGTCGGGAGTTTCGACATCGACGTCGGGAACCGTGACCGTGTCCCGCTCGATCTCGATCTCGCCGGTCTCGACCTGGTACTCCGGGAGCTGGCCCTCCTCGACCTGCACATCCGGCAGTTCGCCCTGCCGGCCCTGCTGAACCTCGCAGGCGGCGAAACCGATGGCGAGCGCCGGAACGATCAATACATTCAGGAAACGAAGCTTCATGGATTCCTCCAGCACATTCTCCGTGTGCGCTTCACCGCGCCGGCCCGGTGCAACGACCGACCCGGGCCGAAGGGTCAGCGTTAGGCGTAGGCAAATGCTGCGCCGACGTCGGCTGCACGAGGCTCTCGCATTTGTCGCAACGCTCTCGCTCCTCGCGTGCGGCGAGGCCCGGTCGGGCCGTGGGGAGGCGGGCGATGCAGCGGTCGTTGGAGAGGCGGCTGACAGGGGATCGGCCGCCACACCGGCGACACAACCACAATCGAGTATCGACGTCGAATCGACGGGCGCCGCGAGCGAATCGCCGTCGACGGCTGCCTCTCCATACGCGACGGGATCGCGTCCCGGTGCGACTCGGCCTTCCACCGACACGGGCACACACCCGGAAGGCCGCTCCGAGAAGGCGTCCGAAACCCCGCCGTTCGAAGGCACCACCGGCATCACCTCGCGCCGCACGGGCGGAAGTGGGGTCGCCACGCTGACGGGCATGCGGACTGGACGCCAGGACGGCTTCGACCGCGTCGTCTTCGAGTTCGCCGGCAACCGCCTGCCGGGCTATCATATCGAGTACACCGACACGCCGGCCCGCCACTGCGGTTCGGGATTACCCGTACGGATCGCCGGCGGCGGCCTGCTCAGCGTGCGCATGGCGCCCGCTCGAGCACACGACGACGCCGGCAACGTCACCGTCGCCGAACGGGACGTGACAACCGGCCTCACGGTGATCGAACGGCTCGCCGTGACGTGTGACTTCGAAGCCGAAGTGGCGTGGGTGATCGGCGTCGCCAAGCCCAACGGGTACCGCGTCCTCGAGCTGATCGAGCCGACTCGACTGGTCATCGATGTGCTCCATTGATGACGGGTAGGGCGTCGCCACGACGACTCGCGAGGGGCCGCACCCCGTGGAACCGACGATACGAGGAGGAGGGATCGAGCGATGAGCGAAGAGCGCATCGTCGTCTACGAGAAGCCGACGTGCACCACGTGCCGCCGACTCTCGCGCATGCTGCGTGAGCGCGGCATCGAGTTCGACGCGATCGATTACACCATCGATCCGATTTCGAGAGAGAAGCTGGTGGAGCTCACCCGGAAGATGGGGATCTCCCCACGGGAACTGCTCCGAAAGCGCGAAGAGATCTACAAGACGCTCGACCTCGGACGGCCCGATGCCACCGACGACGAGATCCTGGACGCCATGGCCGAGCACCCGACGCTCGTGCAGCGCCCCATCGTCGAACGTGGCGACCGCGCCGTCCTCGCCCGGCCGCCCGAGAAGGTCGAAGAGATCCTCTAGGCGATGCAGCGCCTCAACGGATCATCATCGTGAAGTTCACCTGACCCGTCTGGATCATCCGCTCCATCCGCCGACGCAGGACACGCTTGAACCACGCCCGCGTCGGCGGGAGGAGGAGCACCACGCCGAAGACGTCACCGAGCAGCCCCGGCGCCAGCAGCGCCACCCCGCCGATCAGGATCATCAAACCATCGAGCATGTGCCCCGCGGGCATGCGGCCCGCACTCAGATCCGCCTGGATCTCACCCAGGATGTGCGCACCCTGGGTCCGCGCCAGCCACGCACCGAGCCCGCCCGTCACGAGAACGAGCCCGATCGTCGGCCATACGCCGATCACCGTACCGAGCTGGACCAGAATCGCGAGCTCGATCAGCGGGACCGCCACGAAGAATAGGAACAATCTGCCGAGCAATACAAACTCCCGTTGGAAATTGCCTACCCCGTATTCTACACCGGACGCGGGGAAAGACTCCAGCCACGGCCCCGCTTCGCGGACAGGATGCCTGGGCGATCGGGTGAAGAGGTGAAAAAGCGTTCCCCGCCCCTGTAGTCACCCACTCACAGAACGGACCGGATCAGGGCGCGCAGCTCGGCCCAGTTCGGGGGGAGTTCGAAGGCGGCGGCCACATCGGCGGGAATGTGCACATCCCGCAGTGGCAACGAGCTGCTGAAGCCAATCAACGGTACTCCCCCCCGTCGCACCACCTCCAGCTTCGACGGGTGCAGGTCCAGATCGCACAACACCAGCGAGCAGCCCTCGATCCGCTCCAACTCCCGCACACCGACTTTCGGGTCGAGCGTCACAGCCCCCCAACCGGAGACTGCAAGGAAGTCCTCGAGCAGCCGGCCAATACATTCATCCGTGGCGACCACGGCGATTCGGACGGGGCTGCTTCGCTCCATGACGATGGCGGTGTACGGTTCGTTGGCGGCGTCGATGACCCGGTCACGCCCCCTCGAGAACAGGCGTTGGCCCCCGGTCGTGGTCCCATCATGGTCCGCGGCCTGGTGGCGGCCGGGTGGCGGTCGGGCAGGCGGTCGCACGCAGTGTGTGCGCCGGCCTGCCTCGATGCAAGGGACAGTTGAAAGGAGCGGCGCGCGTCTGTCCCCCTCCCTTCTCCCTTCAACGGGCGCGGTGTGACGACGGGGTCGCGGCACTCGTCGATTCCGTCGAGGGGTGTATGCACGACCGTTCGAATCCGTTATACTGCATACACGCGATCAACCCTGGTGCGCCCTAACGATCTTCAGTGCGCGATTCCACACGTCGCACAGCGGTGAGTCACTGCCGATGTGGGAGGAAAACGTGCGAGCGCCGTCGGACACGAACGACGCGGACGCGCCCGACGAGGGGCGACGACCGGCGCAAGATCGAGCCAACGAGCCGATCCGGCGGGGTTCTGTTCCGGTCGAGCAGGAGACGTCGGGATCGGCGGAGCGACGGGTCGGCGAGCAGGCGGAGCGCGAGCGTCGGAGTGCCGAACTCGAGCAAAGCGAGCAGCGTTTCCGTTCGCTGATCGAGAATACGGTCGACGTCATCACCGTGTTGGACGCGGACGGCACGATCGTCTACGAGAGTCCATCGATCCAGCGCCTGACGGGTTACGCGCCCGAGGACCTGGTCGGCAGGAACGCCTTCGACCTTATCCACCCCGACGATGTCGAGCGGATCCGCGAGGCGTTCGATGCGGTGCTCGAGCAACCGGGCACTACGCTCCGGATCGAGTTCAGGGCGCTTCACAAGCGTGGCGGCTGGCGCCTCCTGGAGGGCATCGGCAAAAACCTTCTTCACAACCCTGCCGTACGTGGCGTAGTCTACAACGGCCGCGACATCACGGAGCGCAAGCGTACGGAGGAGTCCCAGCGCTTCCTCTCGGAAATCGGGCGGATCCTCGCCGATTCACTGGAACAAGACGGCACGCTTCAGGCCGTCGCCGACCTGGCCGTCCCCTGGTTGGCCGACATCTGCGTGGTGGACCTGGTCGAGGAGGCAGGCAGGCCGTGGCGCGCAGCGATCGCTTGCCAGGTGCCGGACGCCGCGGAGTGGTTGGTCGAGGCGAGGGGCACCCCGCCGAGTCCTGAGGACGAGCTTTTCGCGGAGGTGATACGGACCGGGCTCCCGCGGCTGATCTCCCGGACCGGCAGCACCTGGAGGCGCACACTCGAGCGCAGCCCATCCTACCTGCAACTCCTGGAGCACGTGCACCCGCGATCGGTCATCATGGCGCCGATCACGGCACGCGACCAGACCTTCGGCGTACTCACCCTCGTCTCCACGGATCCGCTGCGTCGCTACACATCCGTGGACCTGGATTTCGCCGCGGAGGTGGCGCGGCGCACGGCGCTGTCGATCGAGAATTCCCGGCTCTACGAGGCGGCCCTGATCGCGAACGAGGCCAGGACCGAGTTCCTCGCCCTCATCAGCCACGAACTGCGTACCCCGCTCAACACGATCATGGGGTACGCGGACCTGCTCCACGACGAATTGTCGGGGCCGCTCACCCCCAAGCAGCGCAAGCACCTGTCGCGGGTCCAGGACAGTGCGCAGCGTCTGCTGATTCTCATCGACGAGATCCTGACCTACACCCGTATGGAGACCGGCAGGGACCGTATCGGGAGTGAGCGGGTCGAGCTTCAACAGCTCGTGCGCCGCTCGGCCGACCTCGTCGAACCGGTGGCGACGGAGCGGGGGCTGGACTTCTCGGTCCGCCTCCCCGACCGGAGGATTCCGCTGGTGACGGACTCGCCCCGGGTGCACCAGGCGCTGCTGCACGTGATGACCAACGCCGTTCGCTTCACCGAGCACGGTAAAATCACGGTCGAAGCCGACGTGGCGGGTGAGACCGTGCGGATCCGGATCCGGGATAGTGGGATCGGCATCTCGGACCGGCATCTGGAACGGATCTTCGACCCCTTCTGGCAGGTCGAGGAAACGTCCACCCGCCGCGCCGGCGGTGCCGGCCTCGGACTCAGCATCGCGCGCCGCCTCATGCGCAGCATTGGCGGTGACATCACCGTGGAGAGCGAACCGGGCCAGGGCAGCACTTTCACGGTCAGCGTGCCGATGCACCCCTACGCACACGAGGATTCTCGGGCCTGAATCTCGGCTCTGGTGATTTCAGCACCGGAACGTGCGTGGAGGCGCGGGAGTGAAGGGGCGCCGAACCGCTGCCGGTGCGATGACGAATGGAGGAGCGCCGGACGTGCCATCCGCGCCCCACCGGTGTATACTGTTCGGCGCTGTTAACGAAACCGAAGGGGTTGGACGAATGAAGACGAAAGTTGTACTCCCGATCTTCCTGGCCGTCCTGGCCGCGGGTGCCGCACTCTGGGTATCCGGCCGCGACGCCGGCGGGGCCGCAACGCCCACCGAAGTGGCTGCACTGCCACTCGAGGCTGCGACCACGACAGCGAGTACGGCGTCCGTGGCCGAAGAGGCGGCGAAGGTCGTCGTCTACAAGAGCCCGACGTGCGGCTGCTGCAACAAATGGGTGGATCACATCCGCGAGCACGGCTTCGAGGTCGAGACGCACGACACGCGTGACATGGCCCAGGTCAAGGCGATGTCCGGCGTGCCGGGCAAGCTCTCCTCCTGCCACACCGCGATCGTCGATGGCTACGTCGTCGAGGGACACGTGCCGGCGGACGTGATGCGGCGGCTGCTCGAGGAGCGGCCCCAGGTGGTAGGCATCGCCGTGCCCGGGATGCCGATGGGCTCGCCCGGGATGGAGGGCCCGTACCGTGAGCGTTACGACATCCTCGCCTTCGATCGGGACGGCAGGACGCGGGTCTACGACAGCCGGTGAGACGATCGTGGGGCGCGCCGTTCCAGGCCGCTCCCCATGAAGTCGACCGATGGCCCGACGTGAATGTGAGAACGGGGCGCTGCCACTCTGGACAGCGCCCCGTTCTCGCGCATACCGGCGACCTGGCGCGCCACCACCTCCCGGCGCTCCGCCGCCCCTCTAGGAGGCGCCCCTCTAGGAGGCGCTCCACTAGGCGCCGCTCCTCAGACGCCGCCTCTTAGCTGCCGCCCTGCGCCGGCACCGGCGCGGACTGCGGGCGGCCGCCCTCGCGGACCCAGCGCACGAAGTCGCCGGGCGTGGCGAACGCCGGTGCATTGTACGGCGCGATACGTTCGAGGAACGCCGCCCGGTTCTCGGCCTTCCTGGCCCACAGCGCCGCGGCCGGCCGTAGTCCTGCGGCGGCGGCCGCCTCCACGTCGCTGAGCGAATCCCCCAGGTAGACGACGCCGTCGGGATCCGTGCCGAGACGCTCCAGTGCGAGCCGCAGCCCTTGCGGGTCGGGCTTCGGCTCGTCGACATCGTCATCGAAGACGAGGACGTCGAACGGCTCGAGTTCGGCGCGCACCCGCGTCGACTCCCACGAGCGGCGGCTCTTGCCGGTCACGATCCCGAGTGGAAACCCGCCCTGGCGCAACCCGGCGAGCATCTCGCGCACGCCGTCGTAGATCCCTTCGAAATGCTCGTCGTGCAGCCGATCGTAGGCCCGGTGGAAGTCTTCGAGGCATGCGGCCAAACGCTCCCGGCCGACCACATCGCGCAGGAAGCGCAGTTCTGAGCGTGGCCGTAGCGCCAGGATCTCCTCGCGCGTGAGCTCACGGCCCACGTACGGGAGCACGGCCTGACGGTAGCATTCGATGTAGAGCCGTTGGGTGGCGATCAGGGTGCCATCCACATCGAGCAGGATGGCGGACGGGGCGAGCTTCCGCCGTTGCATCGCGGACCGTCCCGCGCCTGCGGTCCAGGGTCGCTCGGCGAGGGGGGTGCCGGGGTGGCCGCCGGCA
>CALKIP010000049.1 GCA_937995995.1 uncultured bacterium | reverse complement strand
CGCCACGAGGGTAGGACCCGGAGCCGCCTCCGTGGGTTGCCAGCGGCGCCGTCGCCCCGTAAGCTGACCCCCGGAAGCGCTGGTGTCGCCGGGAGCAGCTCCCGACCCCTGAATCCCGAATTCCGACCCCTGATGTCATGACCCGCACCGCACTCGCCCGTCAGTATCGACCTCGCCGGTTCGGTGAGATCGCGCTGCAGGAGCACGTCTCCGAGACGCTCAAGACGGCCGTCGCCCGTGGGCGCGTGGCGCACGCGTACCTCTTCACCGGTCCGCGAGGGGTAGGGAAGACGACGGCGGCGCGTGTGCTCGCGATGTCGCTCAACTGCCCGAACCGCGCGGCGGATGGCGAGCCGTGCGGCGAGTGTGAGAGCTGCTCGCGCATCTGGTCGGGGCGGACGTCGCTCGACGTCATCGAGATCGACGCGGCGAGCAATCGCGGAGTGGACGATGCGCGTAACCTGCGCGAGCGGGCGATGTATGCGCCGACCGAGGAAGACCGTTACAAGGTCTACATCATCGACGAAGCGCACATGCTCACCCGCGAGGCGTGGAACGCGCTCCTCAAGATTCTGGAGGAGCCGCCGCCGCGTGTGATCTTCGTCTTCGCGACGACGGAGCCGCAGCGCATCCAGCAGGCGGCGCCGCCGATCCTGTCGCGCTGCCAGCGCTTCGACTTCCGCCGCATGAGTGTGAGCGGGATCGTCGAGCGGCTCAGGCAGGTGCTCGAGGTCGAGGGGATCGAGATGGGCGACGATGCGCTCGTCCCGATCGCGCGCCGCGCCGAGGGCGGGATGCGCGATGCGCTCTCGCTCCTCGACCAGGTCCTCTCCTTCGCCGCCGACCGTAGCATCGGCGCCGACGATGTCCGTGAGGTGCTCGGGCTGGTGGGCGAGGAGCTCTATCTGGAGCTCTTCGGCATCATCGCCGACCGCAGGCACGGCGACGTCTTCCGCTTCGTGCAGCGGCTCCTCGACGACGGCTACGACCTGGCGGAGTTCTACCGCGGGCTCGCCGACGCGCTGCGTGCGCTCATGATCGTCAAGTTCGACGGCCCCGACGCCGTCGAAGTGCGGGAGGATCTGCGCGACGCCTACGCCGCCGCCGCGGACCTCTTCGCGACCGGCGACCTGGTTCGCATGCTCGCCCAGGTCGCCGAACTCGATACCGACGGCCGCTTCCGCAAGAGCGCGAACCCGCGCATCCTCCTCGAGGCACTGCTGCTTCGCTTCGCCCACCTCGAGCGGACCATAGAGCTGGAGGAGCTGATCCGGGCGGCGGCTTCGTCGCCGCAGGGCGCGGTCGAGGGCTGGGGCGAGAACGTCGCTGATGCGCCGGGCGCGGGGCAGGGTGTGTCCAGCGGTAGGGCCGCGTGGGAGCAGGCGAAGGCTCAACTCGCCGAGGCGCTCGGCAAGCCGCGCCCCGGCTCAGGTGCCCAGCCCGGCGGTGCTCCCCAGGCCGGGGGCGGACCGCAGGCTGGTGTTGCCCCGCACGCCGGCGGCGCTACGCAGGCACGGAGCGCGCCGCGGGGCGGCCCCGGTCCCGTAGGCGGCACCGCGGCGGCACCCGCACCCGGCCCTTCCCCTGATGCCCTCAGCGGAGGCGGAGGGTCTCCGGGGGGGGGCGCCGGTGTGGCGGTGGCGGATGCGGTGGGCGGCGGAGCAGTCAAGGGGACGGTGGGTGGCTTTCCATCGGCGCGGATGGAAGGAGCCCCCTCCGTCGGAGCCGTCGCCGCGACAGTTGCCGAGCCGCGGCCGGACCCGATGGCCGGCGTGGGCCGGGATGCACCCGCCACGAGGGCCGAGCCGCGGGAGCATGGGGCTGGAAATGCTCCAGTGGACACCGGCGGCGCCCCCGATCGCGCCGCCGAGACCGCGTTCCGCGCCATGGTCCACGAGGGCGAGGGCGTCCCTGCCGGGCTGGGCCTCTTTTTGAAGGCCGCCGTCGTGCGTGCGGAGGCCGGCGGCCGGCTTGTCATCGAGCTGCCGCCCGGCCCCGGACTGGAGCGGCTCTCGGGCGAGGCATCGTCGGAGCGGCGGGCACTGGAAGCCGCGCTGGCCGGGCGGCTCGGGCGCACCGTGTTGATCGATGTGCGCGCACAGGGTGGGGGCGGAGAGCGGGTCGCTCCGCCCCGTCGCCTGACGCCTGAACAGGTCCGTGCGGACCGACTCCGGCGCATGCTCGAAGAGGAACCCCTCCTCGAACGGGCGGTACAAGAATGGGATCTGGAATGGTTGGATTGAGATGGCGCAGCGCGCCGCCCCTGGCTCCGTGCGACAGCTTGCGGAGCCCCGGGCGCCGCGCCTATCTTTTGACCCTCTCCCGGGGTTCACATTCATGACGAATTTTCAGCAGATTCTGCAGATGGGCCAGCAGGTGCAGGCCCAGATGAGCAAGCTCCAGTCGGAGCTGGGCAACAAGACGGTCACGGTCTCGAGCGGCGGTGGAATGGTCACGGTGACCGCCGATGGTCGGGGCAAGGTGCGCGAGGTGCGGATCGACCCGACGGTCGTCGACCCGCAGGACGTAGAGATGCTCGAGGACCTGGTCCTTGCCGCGGTTTCCGAGGCGCAGCAGCGGGCGGAAGGCATCTACGAGGAGGAGCTGAAGAAGCTGACGGGTGGTCTCCAGCTCCCGTTCCAGTTGCCGAACTTCCCCTGATGGCTGCGATCGACGAGCTCGCGGACGAATTCGCCCGACTCCCTGGCATCGGCCGCAAGACCGCGCTTCGGCTCACGTACTATCTGCTGAAACGTCCGCCGGAGGAGGTTCGGCGACTCGCCCGCGCCCTCGAGGGCGTGGCCGAGCGGGTGCGCGCGTGCTCGCAATGCGGTAACCTTACGGAGGCGGACCCGTGTGAGCTGTGCCGCAATCCGCGGCGCGACGGGAGCATGATCTGCGTGGTCGAGGAGGCTTCGGACATCCCGGCGATCGAACGGACGGGCGAGTACCGTGGGCTCTACCACGTGTTAGGTGGCCGGCTCTCGCCCCTGGAGGGCGTGGGGCCGGCGGAGCTGAACGTCGCCTCGCTGCTCGAGCGCCTGCAGGGTGGCTCGGAGGTGCGCGAGGTGATCCTCGCCACGAACCCGAGCGTCGAGGGCGAGGCCACTGCGCTGTATTTGCAGAAGTTGATCCGGCCGATCGGGCTCAGGGTCACGCGCTTGGCGCGCGGCCTGCCGGTCGGTGGAGATCTGGAGTACGCGGACGGAGTCACCATCGCCGAAGCCCTTGCGGGCCGGCGTGAAATCTAGGCGGTTTCGGGGATGAGCGAACGGCGGATCGTGCGACGGAGGGAAGAGCGGCGCGCCCTGCGGACGGTGGGGCTCGTGACGCTCATCATCGGGGCGGTCGCGGCGCTTGGCGCGCTGCTGGTGCGGGACCAGATCTCGCGCCACCGCCGGGACCTCTTCAGCCCGCACCCGCTGCGTCGGCTGGCGGCGCTCGGCTTCCTGGCCGGGCTGGAGCCGAGCGTGGATACTGCGCGCCTCCTGGGCGACTACGTTGCCTGGGAACCGCGGCCGTTGCTGCGGAAGCGTGCGGAGCAGATCCTGGACCGCATGGAGCGGCGCATGGAGTCGGGTGCGGCAACCAGTGAGGCGGCGGGATGAGTCCGATCGGCGGTCACCGTTCGCTCGGCCCGGGCGATATCGAGGACATCGAGCGCTTGCTCCTCACCTTCGTGAGGGATGCCGGCGTCGAATGCGCGATCCTCATGGACCGGGCGGGCCGGCTGCTCTCCATGGCCGGTGCGACGGAGGGGATCGACGGCGTCTCTTTCGCCTCGCTCGCCGCGGCGGACTTCGCCGCGAGTGATCAGCTCGCGCGACTCCTCGGCGAGAAAGAGTGCACGTCACTCTTCCACCAGGGAGAGGAACGTTCGATGTTCCTGGCCGACGTAGACGGCGAGGCGGTGCTTGCGACCGTCTTCACGGAGGCGACGACGCTCGGCCTGGTCAAGGTCAAGGTGCGTGAGACCGCGCCGCGGCTGACGGAACTCTTCGCCAGCGCCGCGGCCCGTGAGCCCGACTCCGAGGAGGTGTTGACGTCCGATTGGGCGTCGGCGGCGTTCAGCGAGATCGACCGTCTGTTCAGCGAGTGAGGGGAGGCGGCCGATGTCGATGATCAACTACGCGAGCCGGGAGATCAACTGCAAGATCGTATACTACGGTCCCGGGCTCTGTGGCAAGACGACCAACCTCGAGTACATCTACAATCGCGTCAATCCGGACACGCGCGGCAAGCTCATTTCCCTGGCGACGGAGGCGGAGCGTACGCTCTTCTTCGACTTCCTGCCGGTCGACCTGGGCAGCATCCGCGGCTTCAAAACGCGGTTCCACCTCTACACGGTGCCGGGACAGGTCTACTACAACGCGAGCCGACGGCTGATCCTGAAGGGCGTCGACGGCGTCGTCTTCGTGGCCGATTCCAAGGCGGATCGGATGGACGCGAACATCGCGTCGCTTCAGAACCTCTACGAGAACCTCCAGGAGTACGGCTACGATCCGCTCCAGGTGCCTGCTGTGATCCAGTACAACAAGCGCGACCTGCCGGACGCGGTGCCGGTCGAGGAGCTGCGCGCGCAGTTGAACCCCGGCGGCCTCGAGGACTACGAGGCGGTCGCCGTGGAGGGGCTCGGAGTCTTCGATACGCTCAAGGCGGTCGGTAAACTAGTCATCAAGTCTCTGAGCTGATTGTCATGTCGCTGCTTCGTAGCAGCAGGCTGCCGAACGCGATCACCATCGCGCGCGTCGCCATGGCGCCTGCGGTGGCCGCGCTCATATTCGTGCCGACCTTCGGTGCGCGGCTGCTGGGCTTCATACTTTTTCTGATCGCCGCGGTTTCCGATCTCTGGGATGGCTATCTGGCGCGCAAGCACGGCTGGATCAGCAACTTCGGCAAGCTGATGGACCCGCTCGCCGACAAACTCCTGATCGTCGCGACGTTCATTCCCGTCTACATCGTCTCGCACGGGCCCGGCCCGATCGGAAGCATCCCTTATTGGGGTGTGATGCCGCTCTGGGTTCTGCTCGTCGTCTTCGGCCGCGAGGTCATCATCACCGCGATGCGCGCCGCCGCGGCCCGCCGCGGCACGGTCGTGCCGGCCGGGAAGTCGGGCAAGTACAAGGCGTTCGTCCAGAACATCGCCGTCGGCTCCATCCTGCTATGGTACGCGCTCCAGACCGGTGCGCTGCAGGAGGGGTGGACCGGCGGGTTCTGGACGTTCTGGCAGGCGTTCCACGGTGCGGTCCTCGCCCTCGCACTCCTCGTCGCCGTGGTCCTCACCCTCTACTCGCTCGTCGACTACCTCTGGAGCTGGCGGTCGATGGTACGGGAGGCCGCTTGAGCCCTGGGCAGGCGGCCGTCGAGCTGATCACGATCGGCGACGAGCTGCTCCTCGGTCAGCTCGTCGACACCAACAGCGCGTGGCTCGGACGGCGGTTGGGCGAGGAAGGGATCCGCATCGCGCGGCGCTCGACCGTGGGCGACGACGCCGCCGCGATCCGCGACGCAGTCCGTGGTGCACTCGAACGAACCGGCGCCGCGATCTGTACCGGCGGGCTCGGCCCGACGCGCGACGATGTCACACGTCCGGCCGTGGCGGAGCTCTTCGGGCGCGCACTTCGCATTGACGACGACGTCCTTGCCACGATCCAGGCGCGCTTTGCGGCGCTGGGCCGGGAGATGCCGGCGAACAACGTGATCCAGGCCGAGGTCCCGGATGGCGCGACGGTCCTCACCAACCGACGGGGTACCGCGCCCGGCCTCGCCCTCGAGGATGACGCCGGTCGCCTCGTGATCCTGCTCCCTGGCGTACCAGCCGAGATGCGGGGGCTCGTCGAGGAGGAGGTGGTGCCGCTCCTTCGCCGGCGCTGGCCCGTGGCCGACCGACCGATCCTCTACCGGGTCGTCCGCACCACCGGGATTCCCGAGTCGACGATCGCCGAGCGGATCGACGATCTCTTCGATGCATTTAGGCCGCTCACCATCGCCTTCCTCCCCGGCTTCGCCGGCGTGGACGTCCGCATTACCTCCTGGGGCGCGCTCGATGCAGAACAGGCTGTGCTGCGCCTCGATGAGGCGGAAGCGGTGCTGCGTGAGCGGCTCGACGGTTCCGTCTACGGCACCGACGACGACGATCTGGCCGTGGCGCTCGGGAATGAGTTGAGCCGCCGCGGCAAGACGCTAGCACTCGCCGAGAGCTGTACCGGCGGGCTGATCGGCAAGCGGCTGACCGATGCCGCGGGCGCGTCGACCTTCTTCCTGGGAGGTGTCGTGGCCTACGCCAACTCGATCAAGGAGCGACTGCTCGGCGTGCGCCCGGATACGCTTGCCGCCCACGGCGCGGTGAGCGGTGAGACGGCCACGGAGATGGCAAAGGGCGCCCGCCGCGCGTTCAACGCCGACTACGCCGTTTCAGTCACAGGGATCGCCGGCCCGGGCGGCGGCACACCGGAAAAACCGGTCGGCACCGTCTGGATCGGCATCGCCGGCGCCGAATTGCTCGACGCCCGTCGGCTCCAGCTCCGCGGCGACCGGGAAGAGGTGCGTGAACGGGCGGCGCAGGCCGCGCTTGCACTTGCCTGGAAACACGTCGTCGCGTTGGAAGCGCGATGAGCCGCACCACGATTCGTGGTGATGGCTCCTTCCACGGCACAGGCGGCACTCGGCTCCGTTATCGGAGTTGGGAGGTGCCGGAGCCACAGGCGGCCATCGTCCTGGTACACGGGTTCGGCGACCACAGCGGGCGCTACGACGCCGTTGGCGAGTTCTTCGCCGGCCTCGATATCTCGACGCTCGCCTTCGACCTTCGAGGCCACGGCCGCTCCGAGGGGCGCCGCGGTTACGTGCCGCGCTTCGACACCTTTCTCGAGGAGCTGGACGGCTTCAGCAGCGAGGTGCGGCGGCGCGTAAGCCCGAGCGTTCCGCTCTTCCTGCTCGGCCACTCCATGGGCGGGCTCATCGCACTACGCTATCTCGAAACGCGAGAGCACCCGTTCCGCGGCGCCGTCATCGTCTCTCCGTGGCTCGACACCGCGATGCCCGTCCCGCGTTGGAAGCTCCTCCTCGCGCCCGTCCTCGACCGCGTGCTTCCGATCCTGCCGGTGCCGGCAGGAATCCGGGCCGAGGACCTGAGCCACGATCCGGAGGTCGTGCGCGCATACGACAATGACCCTCTGGTCCACGGGATCATGACGCCCCGTCTCTTCCGTGAAGCCACCGCCGCCGCGCAACTCGCGGAGCGTGAGAGCACTCGCCTGAACGTGCCGCTCCTCTTCCTCCTTGCGGGAGACGATCGGATCGTAGACACGGACCGCTCGCTGCGCCTGGCTCGGGGACTTGAAGGCGACGTCGTCATCCATACCTTCGATGGCCGCTACCACGAACTCCTCTTCGAGCCCGACCGCGACGACATCCTGGGCGCATTGCGACATTGGGTCATGGAGCGCGTGGGGTAAGGCTGGTTCGGCCGATACCTGCCGATGTGGCAGGACTGCGTGGCACCCCGCTTGCACCCGGGCGGGCGCGCACTCGGCCGGCGTTCAGGGGTAGAATTGCCGGGTGTTCCCAGTGACCTATCGAGGATCATGATCGAGGATCGACGCAAGAACGAGAATCCGACGTCCGGAGCGGCGGAATCGGCACCGGACGAGGGTGTTGATACGCAGGCCGACGTGGATGGCGCCGTTGTCACGGACACGAACGAAGAGAGTCTCGTGGGTGAAGTCGGGACCGGTGCTGAGGCGACGGACGTCGCGGCTGCGGAGTTCGAGGCGCTGCGTGCCGAAATGGACGCCCTGAACGATCGCCATCTGCGGCTCGCCGCGGAGTTCGACAACTATCGCAAGCGTAACGAGCGGGAGCGGGTCGAGCTCGGTGCCCGTGCTCAGGCCGAGTTGGTGGGCAAGCTTCTCGAGGCGCTGGACGACCTTCAGCGGGTGGTCGAGGTCGATGCGGAGAGCACGTCCGTCGAAGCGCTTCTCGAGGGAGTGGAGCTTGTCGAGAAGAAATTGCGTCGCACCTTGGAGAGCGCCGGCCTCGAGCCGATCGATGCCGAGGGCGAGTTCTTCAACCCGGCCACTATGGAGGCACTCATGACGCTTCCTGCGGAGCGGCCGGAGGACGACGAGTTGGTGGCGGATGTGTTCCAGAAGGGGTACCGCTTCCGTGATACGTTGATCCGCCCGGCACGGGTACGGGTCAGGAAGTACGAGCCCGAGGAGTAGGCGTTCCCCATGGCCTCGGCGACCACGAAGGACTACTACCAGATCCTCGGCATCTCCGAAACCGCGACCGCGGATGAGGTCAAGAAGGCCTACCGGCGGCTCGCCAAGAAGTACCATCCCGACGCGAATCGAAGCGACCCGACGGCGGCGGAGCGGTTCAAGGAGGTCGGCGAGGCGTATGCGGTGCTGTCGAATGCGGAGAAGCGCGCCCAGTACGACCGCGTCCGCAAGATGGGCCCGTTTGCCGGCGCGCCGTTCAGCGCGGCGGCCGGCGCGGGCGGTGGCGCCCCGGGCGCGGCCGAGGGATTCCGTTTCAGCATGGACGACCTCGGCGATCTCGGCGGCCTGGGCGACATATTCAGCTCCATCTTCGATCTGGGCGGCCGCAAGCGTCGCGCCCGGGGCGCCGCTGAACGCGGCCGCAACGTGGAGCTGGAGCTGGAGATCCCGTTCGATGTGGCCGCACGCGGGGGCAAGGTCCCGGTCCGTGTGCCGGTCTCGGAAGACTGTGTCGCGTGCAAGGGCACCGGCAGCACTCCCGGCTCGCGGCCGACGCAGTGTGGCGAGTGCGACGGCCGTGGCATGGTCTCCTTCGGCCAGGGCGGTTTCGCGGTGAACCGGCCGTGTCCGGCCTGCTACGGTCGCGGCCACATCCCGAGTGATCCGTGCCGCGCGTGCAGCGGCAGTGGGCAGATCCGCGAGCAGCGGCGAATCGTCCTCACCGTGCCCTCCGGCGTCGACACCGGCACCAAGCTGCGGCTGTCAGGGCAGGGCGAGCGCGGCAGCAACGGCGGCACTCCCGGCGACCTGATCGTCACCTTCCGGATCAAGCCACACCACTTCTTCAAGCGCGACGGCCTCGATGTCCGCTGCGTGGTACCGATCAACGTGGCCCAGGCCACTCTGGGCTCGAAGATCCGGGTCAGCACCGTCGAGGGAAAGAAGGTCGCACTCAAGATCCCGGCCGGTACACAATCGGGCACGCGCTTCCGCATCCCGGGGCAGGGAATCGAGAAGAACGGTCGACGAGGCGACCAGTACGTGCAGGTGAAGATCGTGGTCCCCGAGGAGCTGTCCGAGGAGCAGGAGCAGCTCATGCGGGCCTTCGCTGAGAAGGCGGGGTTGAGGTACTGAGGCCGGGACAGGATTCGGGTGGCGGGAAACACCCGCGCACGTTGTCATCCAGGCACCCGTTCACATCGTCACCGTCTTGCCCTCATACCTCCGTGTGATACCGAATTTGCCTCGACCGCTTAAGTTGCCCTGGAACCCGGACGCCGCCGCTTACGCGTGCCCCTGCCCGGAGTTTCGTCTTACCTCGGGCACGGGCAGGCGTATGTGTACGGGGTGGGATCCGCCGGATTCGGTAGGATTCGGAAGAAAGCGCCTTGACCGGGTACAGGTATCTGCGCTTCAGAGAAACGATCGGCGGCTCGCACACTCGCGTGGTGTACGAGCCGCCGTTCGTTGTATTCAGTTCCTCTCAGTATCCAGTGTTTCGCTGCCGGGCCTCATCCTCGATGGCCGGTGGAGTATCGACGAACTCCTCGTCATCGGAGGCTCCACACGCCGCCACGGGCAGTGTCAGTGCGAGGGCGAGCCACAGAGCGATTCGCTTATGCGCCATGTCCTCATCAGCTCCACACGAGTCCTGCGGGTCCGCCAGTCGGCGTTCGTCGTTGTCGAACGGCCGCCGCCACGTGGCTACGGGCGCAATCGGTATACCAACCGAGGCTATGATCGTTTTCGCCACACGGATCCAAGGGGGCTGCTGCCGCCGAGCATCTCGATGCAAAGGTCAGCGTATACGCCCACCGCCTACGAGGACCTCGCCGCGGTAGACCACGCCGGACTGGCCGGGTGTGATGGCGCGCTGGGACGAATCCAGTCGCAGCCGGACCTCGGTGTCGTCAACCGACTCGACAGTCGCGGCGACGGCGCGGGCCCGG
>CALKIP010000048.1 GCA_937995995.1 uncultured bacterium | reverse complement strand
ACCGCGTGTCGAAGCCGCCATCCAGATCGACGTCGCGGCTGCGGTTGCGCTGCGCCAGCGAGTTCTTGTTCGCCGAGGCCAGCGTGTACTCGTCGACCAGCACCGTGATGATGTCGCCTTCGACGAAGCGCCGGCGGTCCGCGGTCCAGTCCCAGCGCGGTGCGCGCAACGCGGCGCCATCGCCGCTCTCCTGCGCCGCGGCGGGCGCCGCGGCCGCGAAAATCGCCGCAGCCGCGCCGAGCGCCATCCCGATCCCTGCTCGCCTGCCCCTCATGGATTCCTCCCCGGTATCGATCCCGCCATCGCTTCGATCTGGATCAGCGAGGGTCCCGCGGCCACGCCCTCGAGCCGCCGTCCCGACTCGGTCCGAAACGCGATCGTCTCCCCGAGCGCCGCCGAGCCGAGTGCGCGCCCGCGGAGCGTGAGCACGATGCTGCCGCTCCGTAGCATCACCTCGACGGGCGAGCCGGCCTCGACCACGTTCGGCGGCCCGACGGCCGGCTCCACGAGCGGTTGGCCGGCCGCGATGCGGCGCCGCGCGACCCACCCGGGCTCGACCGCGCTGACCGGCGCGGGGGGCCCCCACTCGATGCGAGCCTCGCTGCCGATTTCCTCCGCGCCGAGCACGTCGCCGCGCTCCAGGTCCCGTGCGGCGACCGGCCTCGTCACCGCGACCCCCGCGCGCATGCGGACCTGGAGCGGCGGGCCGCCCGGACGATCGAACGCGATCACCCACGCCCCGCCGGCGCCGGTCCCGATGAACCGGAGCGCGGCGTCGGCAGGCACCTTGCTCGGGCCACGCACGCGTCCCCATTCCAGGTGGACGACGTCGGCGTCGATGCCCCAGCGCCGCGCGACCTCTTCGCGCACCCGCGCCTCGAGTGCGGGCTCCGGCGTCCAGGCGCCATCGTCGTGCGCCACGTCGACGGGCTGTCCCGCGGCACTCGACGCACCGGAGAGGACCGCGACCATGGCGAGCGTCGGCGCGAGGCGGCCGATCGCCCACAGCGTGCGCCGCCGCGACACGTCAGCGGACCATCGCATTGGTGATATCGGACATCTGTTCACTCACCTGGACGGCCTTCGAGTTGATCTCGTAGGCCCGAAGCGCCGAGATCATGTCGACCATCTCGCGCACGATCTCGACGTTGCTCGACTCCAGGCTCCCCTGGACCAGGCGGCCCAGCCCGTCCTCCTGCGGCACGCCGATGACGGGCATCCCCGAGGCCGGCGTCTCGGCATACAGGTTCTCACCGAGTGCGAGCAGCCCCGGCGAGTTCGCAAAGCGCGCCAGTTCGATCCGCCCGAGCTCGAGCGGCTCCGTGCTGTTCGACGTCACCGCGGTGACGACGCCGGTCCGAGAGACCGAGATCTCCGTCGCCTCGGGCGGGATCGAGATGCCGGGCTCGACCGTGTAGCCGCCACTCGTCACCAGCACGCCCTGGTCGGAGATGCTGAAGCTGCCATCTCGCGTGTAGGCCAGGTTGCCGTTCGGGAGCCGGACCTGGAAGAAGCCATCGCCCTCGATGGCCAGATCGAGCGGCCGCCCCGTGATCTCGATCGGGCCCTGTGCGTCGATCCGCTGCACGCCAGAAAGGCGCGTGCCCCGGCCGATCTGGATCGCCGGCACGCTCTGCGCGCCCATCTCGCCCACCACGGTGGCGTTTTGCACCGTCTGGTAGAGCAGGTCCTCGAAGTGCGCGCGGCTGCGCTTGAAGCCCGGCGTGTTCACGTTCGCCAGGTTGTTGGAGATGATCTCCACGCGCGTCTGCTGCGCGCTCATCCCCGTGGCCGAAGTCAGAAGCGAAGGATCCATCGTAGGCCGCCTTTCTCTAGACCACTCTTCCGAGGTCGTTGGCGATGGTGCCCATGACGTCATCCATCACGCGCACACTGTTCTGAACCGCCGCGAACGAGCGCTGGACCGTGATCATGTCCACGAGCGACTCGATCGGGCTCACATTGCTCTCCTCGAGGTGCCCCTGCCGCACCCGGCGCTGCGACGCGTCCAGCGGCATCCGCAGCGCGTCCGGCCGGTAAAGTCCCCCGCTCTCGCGAACCAGAGAGACGTCGGCGGGGACAGCCTCCATCCGCAGCCGCGCGACCTCGCGGCCGTCCACACTGACCGTGCCCGACGCGTCGATCTCGACCGCGCCGGGGGGGACCACGATCGGGCCGTGCTCGCCCAGCAGCGGGTGGCCCGCCGCGGTCACGAGCCGGCCGACGTCGTCCACGTGCATCGCGCCACCACGTGTCAGCCGGTCGCCGTCCGGGGTGTCGACCACGAAGAAGCCGGGCCCGTCGATCGCCAGGTCGAGTGGACGCCCCGTCGGCGTCAGCGTGCCCTGACTCTGGTCCGTCGCCGTCCGTGCGACGACGCCCTCACCCTCGATCAGCCGTGCGAAGACGCGCTCGGCCTTGAAGCCCGGCGTGTCGGCATTGGCGAGGTTGTGGGCCAGCACCTGCTGGCGGTCTTCCCAGTAGCGCAGCGCCTTCGCGGCGGCGAGCAGACCGTCCGGCCTCATACGGTCCCCCATTCGTGGCTTGCGTGAGTGTCAGCAGGAACGGTTGGCAACGCCCATGCCGAGGTCGAAAGACCTCGCAAAAGCGACGTATCCACCAGCACACCAACGATTTCCGTCACCGCGCCCCCGCCATGGCAGAATTTCGCTCATGGCCACGGGGCCGGAAGATGCTGCCGGGAGCGGCAGAGCCTTCCGGTTGGGTCCGCCCACCCGACGGACCTCCGATCGCGTCTCCCAGCGAGCGCACGATCAGCAGCACCGCGTCCTGCGACAGCCCCGTCGAGCGCGCGATTTCCGCCTCACTGGCGCCCTGCGCCGCGAGCGTGCGCACCGTCCAGAGCCGTGCGTCACGCGAGCTCGCCGCACCCGACGCCGCACGTCGCCGCGGCGATGCCCACCTCTTCGAACTCCGCCGCGCCGTCCCGGCGACGGCTGGTTCCGACCCTGCCGATCGTGACTCGCGCACTCGCCCGATCACGCGCTCGAGCGCGCGCTCGGAACTGTGCGGGCGCGCCGAGGCAGCGGCGTGGCCCAGTACCGGTCGGCCGCCTCGCCGGCGCAGCGCGGATGCGGTCACGATCACGAGGACGATGGCCAGCCCAACGGTCGCGACCAGGCCCGAATCGAGCCCACTCGCGACCGCGCGCACACGGGCGGCAGCCTGCCCCAGCGGCGCCCTCGCCGCGAGCGCTGTCAGGCTGGCGCGAAGCCCCTTTTCGCCGTTCCCGCCGGATCGTCCGGAGTCCGTCCACGCCACGCCGGCCGGGTCCTCACCGGCACGGTCCCAGACATCTCGATCCTCACCGACCCGATCCCCACCCTTTCGGTTCGCAACGTTTCCATCCGCGGCGTTCCGGTCCCTGCCGTCGCGGTCGGCCCCGTCTCGGTCCGCTCCGATCCCCGCCACAGCGCCTGGACCCATTGCATCCGCCGGAGTGCCGCCCGCCGGAAGCACGACGCCCGTGCCCGCGTCGTCGAGCCGCGCGAGTGCCAGCTCCGGCGCGGCGCCTTCGAACGTTTCCGGCTCGCCACGTGCCCAGGTCGGCCGCGACCGCCACGGTGTGAAGCTCCCCTCGTCGCTGCGAATCCACACCACCAGCTCGCCGTCGCGCTCTTCGACCCCGAACGTCCTCGGGCCGGCGAGCGAGATCGCGACCTGCACGGTGCCCGAGTCGGTCGGCGTGACGCGTAGCTCGCGTACGCCGCCCCGGTCGAGTCCGGCGTAGCGCGGCTCGAGCAGCCCGGGCACCGCATCGTGGATCTCGAGCGTGAGTCGCGGGTCGACGGGATCCGAGAGGCGACGGAAGAGTCGGTAGCGCACCTCGCCCGTGACCTCCACGGCGATTTCCGTCCTGCCTTCGCCCTCCTCCAGGCGCAGCTCCGTGAGCGCGCCGTGCGTCGCACTCGCGAGCGAGTCCGCGACGTGCATCGCCAGGCGTTCGGCCGAGGTCGGCACATCCTTCCACGCCGCCGGCCGAAGCGCCCGAAGCGAGCGCGCCAGGCCGACCCACGTCTCGATCGAGGCCGGCTTCTTCAGCGCCTCGCGTGAGAGTGCGGCGACCACCGCCTCGGAAGGCGTCGACACACGGGGGGAGCCGGTGGCCGCGGCCGCCGTATGCGCCATCGTGAGCGCGGGCGTGCCGAGCAGCAGTAGCGCGACGATTCCGAACCTCATACCGCCTCCTTGCGCAGCATCCCCATCCGGCTGCGCAGCGTCTGGATCGCCTTCGAGCGGATCTGCGAAACGCGCGACTCGGTCAGGCCGAGGATCTTGGCGATCTGGTGCAGCTTCATTTCCTCGAAGTAGTAGAGCGAGAGGACCAGGCGCTCACGATCCTTGAGCGCCTCGATCTGCCGGCGCAGGATCTCGACCTCCTCGGAGAGCGTGATGTCCTCTTCGATCTCTTCGCCGTCGTCGCCGACGAGCACGTCGAGTGGCGTGATCCGGCTGCCGTTGTCGGCTTCGATCGGTCGATCGAGCGAGACCTGGATCGCCTCCTGGGTGTCCGACTGCCAGCGCCAGAACTTTTCGACATCGATCCCGAGCTCGTCGGCCGTCTCCTGCGGACTCGGCTCACGATCGAGTTCGCTGCGCAGTGACTCCCTGGCACTCGCGATCTGACGCTGCTTGCGCCGAATCGAGCGCGGCACGTGATCCCACCGGCGCAGGTCGTCGAGGATCGCGCCTCGGATCCGCGGGGCGGCGAAGGTGCTGAACGCCAGCCCCCGCGACGGGTCGAAGTTCTCGATCGCCTTGATCAGGCCGACCGTGCCGGCGCTCACGAGGTCGTCGAATTCCACCTCGACAGAGAGCGTCCGCATCAGCTTTCTCGCCACGTGGTGCACGAGGCGCAGGTGATGGGAGAGGAGCTCCTCCCGAGCGGCGGGATCCATGGAATCCTGATACGCTTCCCACAGCGTTGCGGCGTTCATGGTCTCAACCCTTGGCGTGGGGAATCGTGACGAAACGGGCCAGCCTCGGCCCGGTCATGCCTTCGAAGAGGACTCGAGGATCGAGTCCGTGCACGGCAGAGGTGATCGGCGACGACGCGGCCGCCTCCGTGAGCGTACTTCCCGCGCCGACCGCCTGGCGCAGCGCGGGGTCCTCGGGGATCGAGCCCGCGAAATCGACCGCACGGGCCAGGAAGTGGCCGACACCGGTACGGAGCACCTCGAAGGCGCCCCGTGCCTCGGCGTCGTCGCATCCGTTGAAGAGCACGGCGATCGGCAGGCGCGGCAGGCGCGCCGATACGGCTTTGATCAGCGCATGCGTCGCCGCGAGACTCACGCGGTCGCTCCCCGAGACGGCGAGCAGACGCCGGGCACCGGCACCGCAGGCGCCGAGCACGCCGTCCAGCCGCGAGCCGGCGTCGACGATCACCCGGTCGAACGCGCCGTAGCTGCCCGAAACGCGGCGCAGCAGCGCGCGTCGTTCGGCGGCGCCGAGCTCGCTCTCCTCGCCTGCCGGCCACCCGGTCACGAGCTCGAGCCCGGTGACGACCGGCACCATCAGCGCCTCCGGCGAGACCGTGCCGCCGCGCAGAGCGCCGAGCCCCGGCCCCGCCTCGACACCGAGCAGCATGTGCAGCGTTCCCGGATTCTCCTCACCGTCGACGAGGAGCGCGCGACGGCCTTCCTCGACCGCCCGCAGTGCGATGAGCGCGGCGAGCGTCGAGGTGCCGACCCCGCCCTTCCCGCTCCCGACGACGAGTGCGGTGCCGGTCTCGGCTCCGTGCGCCGGCGCGCGGCCGGCAAGGAAGCGTCGCAGCGACTCGACCTGGGTGCTCATACCGCGGCCCTGAAGGTGCCCGCCTCGCCACAGAGCGCCGCCATGATGCGCGGCGCCGCCGGGTGGAGATCGAAGGGGACTTCCTGCCCCGTCGAGACCCAGCGGGCCGGAAGGCCGAGGGCGTCGACCAGCTCGACGACCGCAGTCTCGTCCGGCACCTCGTCGATCTTGGTGATCAGTGCGTGCGTGATGCCGCACGCCTCGAAGGCGTCGAGCGTGGCCAGAGCCGCGTCGATACGAGCGCTGGCCGGGACGACCAGGTGCACCTCGTCGGGACGGATCGCCCGGAGCGGCTCTCGCCACTCCTGGCTCGCCGGCGTCGCCTTCGGGCTGCGGCCGGGCGTATCGACCAGCACCACGTCGCAATCCGAAAGGCGCTCCAGCGCGCCCTCGACCTCCGACTCGGCGTAGACCACCTCGAGGGGCAGCCCCGCGATCTGTGCGTACGTCTCGAGCTGCTCGAGCGCGCCGACGCGGTACGTGTCCAGCGTGACGAGCCCGACGCTTCTCTCACCGAAGGCGTCGGCGTGCAGTGCGAGCTTCGCGATCGACGTCGTCTTCCCCGCGCCCGTCGAGCCGACCAGCGCGACCACGTGCGGCCGCTCCCGAACGCCGGCGTCATCGACCTCCAGCCGCAGCGGAAAGCGCTCGAGCCGGCGCCGGAACGCCTCCAGCTCGGCGCCGGTCGTGGCGACCACCTCGACCTCGGTCGCGCCGCCCTTACGGCTCGAACGCGTGCGCAGGATCATGGCGTCGTCGCCGAAGGCGGCGCGCACCTCTGCCAGGACCCTCGGCAGGTCCCGGCCGCGGAACGTCTCAAGCAGCATCGGGCAGCTCCCAGGTTGCGAGACTCTGCAGGTTGACCTGTGGCGGCAGCTCGGCCAGCGAGAGCACCGGCACGTTCGGCATGACCGGCTCGATCAGCCGGCGCACGCCCACGCGCAGCCCCGGCGGGCTGATCACCGGGACCACGCGGCCGTCGCCGCCGTGGAGGCGAACGAGCTCGTCCAGGCGTCGCAGCACCTCGGTCAGGATGTCGGGGTTGACCAGATCGGCGCTCTTCGGCTGCCGCGGGTTGAAGAGCCCCATCAGCGCCGCCTCGAGCCGCGGCCCGAGCGTGAAGGCCTGGATGGAGCCCGTCTCGTCGGTGTACTGGTCGGCGATCGCCTTGCCGAGTGCGCGGCGGACGTGCTCCGTCAGCGCCTCGGGATCCTTGGTCTGGTCCGCCACATCGGCGATCGCCTCGAGGATCGTGACCAGGTCGCGGATCGGCACGCGCTCGCGCAGCAGGCGCTGCAGCACGCGGTGCAGCACGCCGAGCGACAGCTTGGCCGGGATCACCTCCTCGACCAGCGCCGGGAACGTCTCCTTGAGCGCATCGACCATCTCCTGCACGTCCTGACGGCCGAGCAGCTCGGCGGCGTTCGCCTTGAGCGTCTCCATGAGGTGGGTCGAGACGACGGTCGTCGGCTCGACGACGACGTAGCCGCCCGCCTCCGCATCGCCGCGGCGCTCGGTGGTGATCCAGCGCGCCGGCAGATCGAAGCTCGGGTCGCGCGTCTCCTCGCCTTCCACGGGGTTCAGCACGCCGCCGGTGTCCAGCGCCAGCAGACGACGCGGCATGACCTCGCCACGCGCGATCTCCGAGCCGCGCAGCTTGATCACGTACTCGTTCGGCCCGAGCCGCACGTCGTCGCGGATGCGGATCGGTGGGACCAGGAGCCCCAGCTCGAGCGCGGCCTGCTTGCGCAGCAGCCGGATCCGCTCGAGCAGGTCGCCGCCCTGCCCCTCGTCGACCAGCGAGATGAGACCGTAGCCGACCTCCAGCTCGACCGGGTCGATCTGCAGCAGGTCGTGGACGGGGCTCTCCTGCTGCGCCGGGCCGACCTCCCGTGCCTCGGGCCGCGCCTCGACCGCCGCGGCACGCGCCTCGCGCTCCTCGACGATCCCCGCCGCCCGGGCCCCTGCAGCGACGACGCCGGCAAGGACGAGGAACGGCAGCGTCGGAAGCCCCGGCACCAGCCCCAGCGCGCCGACCACACCCGAGGTGGCCCACATGGCGCGCGGCTGCCGCGCGACCTGCTGCACCAGCGCCGAACCCAGCCGCGTCCCGCCGGCCGAGTGCGTGACCATGATCCCCGCCGCCGTGCTGATGATCAGCGCCGGGATCTGGCTCACCAGTCCGTCGCCCACGGTCAGGATCGTGTACTCGGAGAGTGCGCGGCCGACCGGCATCCCGCGCTGGATCACGCCGATGAAGATCCCGCCGACGATGTTGATCCCGGTGATCAGGAGTCCGGCGATCGCATCGCCGCGCACGAACTTCGCCGAGCCGTCCATCGCGCCGTAGAAGTCCGCCTCACGCGAGATCTCGTCACGGCGGCGCTTGGCCTCCGCGTCGTCGATCAGCCCGGCGTTCAGGTCGGCATCGATGCTCATCTGCCGGCCCGGCATGGCGTCCAGCGTGAAGCGTGCGGCCACCTCGGCCACGCGCCCCGCGCCCTTCGTGATCACGATGAAGTTGATCGCGATCAGGATCAGGAAGATCACCACGCCGACCGCGTAGTTGCCGCCGACGACGAAGGCGCCGAACGCCTCGATCACCTTCCCCGCCGACCCCTCGCCCAGGATCAGGCGCGTGCTGCTCACGTTCAGCGCGAGGCGGAAGAGGGTGAGCAGGAGGAGGAGCGTCGGGAAGACGCTGAATTCGAGCGGGTCGGTCGTGTACATCGCGACCAGCAGCACGACCAGCGAACTCGCGATGCTGAGCGCGAGCATCATGTCGAGCAGCACCGGCGGCAGCGGCAGGACCAGGAGCGCGACGATGAAGACCACGGCCGCGACCATCGCCAGTTCGGCGGTGCGCATCCCGGATTCCGTCCGGGCGAGTGTCATCGTGCTCATCAGACCGTCGCCCCCTGCCAGCGGTTGCGCAGCGATTCACGCTGCCGGATCACGAAGGCCAGCACTTCGGCCACGGCCACGTACAGCTCCGGCGGGATCGGCATCCCGACACGCGCCGTCGCGATCAGCGCCCGCGCCAGCGGCCGGTTCTCGATCACCGGCACGCCCGCCTCCAGGGCGACCGCCTTGATCCGCTCCGCCAGCTTGCGCTCGCCCATCGCTACGACGATCGGCGCCGCAGAGATGGCCGGGTCGTACTTGAGCGCGACGGCACGGTGCGTCGGGTTCGTGACGACGACGTCGGCCGTCGGCACGTCGGCCATCATCCGCCGGCGCGCCAGCGAGCGACCCAGGCTGCGGAGCCGGGACTTCACCATCGGATCGCCCTCGGTGTCCTTCGACTCCTGCTTGACCTCCTCCTTCGTCATCCGGAGGTTCTTCTCGGTCTCCCAGAACTGGTAGAGGTAGTCGGCCACCGCGAGCGCGAGGAAGGCGAGCCCGGCGGTCAGGAGGAGGCGAGTGGCCAGGCGGTGCAGGAGTGCGACCGCGGCCGTCGGCGACTGCTGCGGCAGCATCGCGACCTCCGAGAGCGCGCCGCCGAGCGCGAAGTAGACCGCACCCGCGGCGATCACCAGTTTGAGCAGCGACTTCGCCAGCTCGACCATGGGACGCACGCCGACCAGGCGGCGCAGGTTCTTCTGCGGCGAGAGCCGCGAGAAATCGGGCTGCAACGGCTGCCACGTGAGCGTGCCCCGCGCCTGGAGCGCGCCGCCGGCCACCACGAGCCCGGTGAGCGCCAGGATCACGGGCGCGAGCGCCCCGAGGATGATCCAGCCGAGCTGCTGCACCCATGCCGCCGTGTGATCGACGCCGACCGGCAGTGCGCCGACGCTGCCGAAGCTTCCGCCGACGAGGAAGACCATCTCCCGCGCGAGCACGCGCCCGCCGACCCACACCGATCCCGCGGCGCCGAGGAGCAGCAGCGCCGTGCCGACCTCCGCGCTCCGTGCGATCTGCCCCTTGCGGCGCGCATCTTCGCGCCGCTTCGGAGTCGGCGCCTCGGTCTTTTCCTGGAACGATTCCGACATCATCAGGGCCTCAACGCTTCGAGGAGTCCAGCGACCACGCCCTCGTAGAGCGCGGGCCACGTCGCCACGAACGCCGCCACCACGGGCAGCGCGAGGCCGAGCGTGACGAGACCGACGCCGATCTGCACCGGAAACGCCACCATCAGCACGTTGAACTGCGGCGCCGCCTTGCTCAGGATCCCGAGCGCCAGGTTGCTGATCATCACCGCCACCACGACCGGCGCGGCGAAGCGCAGCCCGATCGAGAAGAGTTCTCCGCCGAGGGCGACGAGAGCGCCCACTCCGTGCTCGAACGCGACCGCGCCGCCGAGCGGGACCGCCTCCGCACTCGCCGTCAGTGCGTCGAGCATCAGCACGTGCCCATCGAGTGACAGGAAGAGCGTGACCGTGAAGAGCTGCGCGAACTGCCCGAGCGTCGGCACCGGCGACTGGTTCATCGGGTCCAGCAGGCTCGAGTTCGACAGCCCCGTCTGCATCGCCAGGTAGTCACCCGCGAGCTCGGAGGCGCCGATGAAGACCGCGGCGCCGAGCCCGACGGCGAAGCCGACCAGCGTCTCCGCCGCCATCGTCGCCGGCGTGACCGCAGGCGCAGCGTCCGCCCGGCCCGCGGCCACCGGGATCAGGAGCACCGTGAGCAGTACCAGGAGCGCTGCGCGCACCTGCATCGGAACGCTCCTGGCCGAGAAGACCGGCGCGACCAGCAGCAGCCCGCCGATGCGTAGCGCCAGGAGCGCCACGAGCGCGTAGCCACCCGGAGCGAAGAGGTCGAAGCCCGTCATGGCAGCATCGCCGGCAGGCTGCGGAACAGCTCGGTCGTGTACTTGACCGCCATCTGCAGCATCCACGGAAGCCCGAACAGGAAGACCGCGCCCACGGCGAAGAACTTGGCCACGATCACCAGCGTCTGTTCCTGGATCTGCGTGGCTGCCTGGAGCACGCTCACCGCGAGCCCCACGATCAGCGCCACGCCCAGCAGAGGCCCGCCGAGCATGAGCGTGAGCATGAGCGCGTTTCGCGCGAGGTCCACGACGAGGGCGTACGACACGGCTCCGGTTCTCCTAGTGGAAGCTCGAGACCAGGCTCTGAACGACCAGAGACCAGCCGTCGACGAGCACGAAGAGCATCAGCTTGAGCGGCAGCGCGACCATCGTCGGCGGAAGCATGAACATCCCCATGCTCGTCAGCACCGCGGCCACGACCAGGTCGATCACGATGAAGGGCAGGAAGACGACGAACCCGATCTGGAACGCCGTGCGCAGCTCGCCGATCGCGAACGCCGAAACCAGCGCCACCATCGGCACCTCTTCCGGCGTCGTGACCACGTCGTCGCTCCCGCTCAGGTCGAGGAAGGTGACCAGATCCTCCTCCGACGTCTGCCGCAGCATGAACTCGCGGATCGGATCGGAGGCGGCGGCGAGCATCTCGCCCTCGGTGATCAGCCCCTCCGTCCACGGCTTCAGCGCCGTCGCATTCACCTCGCGCAGCGTCGGCGCCATGACGAAGCCCGTCAGAAGCAGCGCCAGCGCGGCGAGAAGGTGCGCCGGCGGCGCGTTCTGCGTCCCCAGCGCCTGCCGCAGGAAGTGCAGTACGACCAGGATCCGCGTGAAGCTGGTCATGAGGAGGAGCAGCGTCGGAAGCAGCGTGAGCAGCCCGATCACCACGACCGTGCCCACCGTCCCGCTGAGCCGGAGCCCGTCGTCGTCGTCGCCGACCTGCAGGCTCATCCGCGGGAAGAGCTGCGACGTCACGCTGTCGATCGCGGCGCCCGTGGCCGCTGCACTCGCCTCTGCGGGAGCCCCTGAAGCCGATGCTCCGCTGCCGGATGTGCCCGGCACCTGGACGATTGCCGCCGTGCCCGCGAAGTCCGGGGCAGCCGGGTCCGCTGAAGGCACCACGGTCACGGAGGGTGCCGCAGTCGCCGGCAGGGCCGTCAGCGACGTCGCAACCAAGGCGCCGGCCGCATCGTCTCCGGCTCCCTCACTCGCGCCAGATCCGGTCAGCGCCGCGGCATCCGCCGCCCCCGCGAGGAGCGGCAGCAGCGCCAGAGCCGTGAGCCCGGTCATGGCACGAAGCCGTCGCAGGAAGGGGTGCGTCGAGCCTTCGTCGCCCGAGCGGCGCCCGCCCCTCGGCCACCCGGCCGCAGCGTCCTCCTCGGGAACGAGTGCGGCGATCTCCGCCTCGCTCAGTTCGAGCACCGGCCGGATCCCGCCGTCCCCCATCGAGACCAGCACCCCGCGCTCGCCGACGCGCACCACGGCCAGACCCTGCCGAGGCCCGAGGCCGACGCGCGCGACGACGTCGAGCGACATGCGTCCGCCGCCCAACCGCCCACCGCTCACGAAGCGGTTGAGCGCCCGAAGCGCGAGGCCCAGGACCACAAGGACCAGACCGAGCGCGATGGCCGCGCCAACGAGCGTCGCAGTCATCCGTTCGTCGCTTCGCCCGGCCGGTCCTGGGCGAGGATCCGTGTGATCCGAACGCCGAACTGCTCGCCGATCACCACCACTTCACCCTCGGCGAAGCGCCGGTCGCCCGCGTAGATGTCGACCGGCTCACCGACCAGCCGGTCCAGCTCGACCACCGAGCCACGGCTCAGCTCGAGCACCTCCTGGACCGACATCTTGGTCCGCCCGAGCTCGACCGTGACCGGCAGCGACAGGTCGTACAGCATCGCTATCGATCCCGCCGTCTCGCTCGTGCCGGTCGATTCCTGAGGATCGATCTCCGGCGGCATCGCTGCCTGAGCTTCCGTTGACGTCGTGCTCATGACTCAGTCCCCGCTTCAGATGACGTGAACGACAACCTCGAATCGATCGTGTCCGAGATCCGCACGGCCAGCTTGCGGCCCGTGCGGCGGACGCTGGCGTAGTAGCGCTTCTGCTCGCCCACGTAGACCTCCACGTCCGCGTCCGGCGCGTGCCCCGTCAGAAGCACGCCGCCCGGGCGCAGCGAGGCGAGCTGTCTCATGGAGAGAGGAAACTCCGGCAGGCGGACCCGCACGGGTAGGCGCGTCCTGCGCAGCGAGCTCTCGATCGCCGTACGGTCGGCCGCGCGCTCCTCGCTCGAGCCCCGTGGCCCCTGCACACGCTGCGAGCTCGATGAGGTGAAGAACCGCTCCAGCACGCCGAACGGCAGGCAGATCACCAGCGGACTCCGCATCCCCGCCGCACTGACCTCCAGGTTCGCGACCAGGACCGGGTCCTCGCGGTTCGCGATCTGGAGCATGTCCGGGATCGACTCGAAGCGGCTCAGCTCCAGATCCAGCGCGACGTGGTCGTCCCAGATCTCCTTCAGCTGCGACGCGACCCGGTCCGCGACGATCCGGACCATGAGGCGCTCGAGCGGCGTCAGCGGCCGTTCCATGACCAGCGTCGGGCCCGTCCCGCCAAGGAGCCGATCGATCACGAAGAAGGCGAGCTCCTGGCCGAAGTCGAGCACGCCCTGCTGCCCGCCCGTGCCGCGGATGTCGAAGATGAACGACGCACACGGCGTGGGGAGCGAAAGCGTGAACTCACCGAAGCTGAACTGCTGAACCTCGAGCAGCTCGACCTCGACCTGCGAGCGTGCCCGCGCCGTCAGCCAGTTCTCCAGCGACTTGGCCAGAAGGCCGTACATCGCCTCGAGCGAGCGCAGCCGGTCCTTCGAAAGACGGTTCGGGCGCCGGAAGTCGTAGACCTGAACATCCGACGTCGGCGTCTCGGTGTTCGCCGGTGGCGTGCCTGTGACGTGCGCGCCATCGAAGAGGAGATCGATCTCCTGCTGGGAAAGCGTTTCGGAGGCCATCGCGCTACTGGATCACGAAGAGGGGGAGGTAGACCCGCGTCACCCTGCCCTGCGTCAACATCTCGGAGACCAGCGTGCGAATCTCGGACGTGAGCTCCTCGCGCCGCTGTACGTCCGCAAGCTCCGTCACGGTCTTGCGGCCGAGGAGCCGAACCAGCGCATCGCGCAGCTCCGCATCGCGCGCGCTCAGCTCCTCACTCGCCTTCGAGTTGCTCAGCTCGATCGCGAGCGACACCACCAGGAAGCGCATCCCCCGCGTGTCCGCCGGGTTCACGACCAGGTTCTCGATCGTGTGCAGCGGCTGGGTGCCCCGTGAGGAACCGGGTCCACCACCGCTCGACTCCTCGGAGTTCCGCACGACGGGCCGTTCCACGCCCTTGTGCTCGGCCAGGGCAGGGCCGACCATCGTCCAGCCGATCCCACCGCCGACGCCGAGCCCCAGGACGAGAGCCACTACGGCCATCATGCCCGGCTTCGATGCCGCCGCGGTCTCGCCGCCGGCGACTTGCCTTTCCTGGTTGACGGATTCGCGCGCCATTGCGCTCACTCACTTGTGCGTTGGGTGTTGTGCGACTCGATCCGCTCACGCCTACAGGCACGCTCCGTGCCGAACCACGGCACGGCGCACCAGGCACGCAACGCCTTGTCACAACGACACTTATGGACAAGCAGAAAAAACTCCCGCGAGCGGACGCTCACGGAAAGGAAGGAAAGCCGGCAGTCTCTGCCGGGTACATGGGGAGGGTTTTTCCGGGAGTGGCAGGGAGTGGAGGAGAGCGGATAGGGGACAGCGGAAAACTTTAATTCGGCGTCTCGGGACTCCCGCCCTTTGCCTCGACGCCCCACAGCTCCCCGTCCAGGCGCCCGGCAAAGCCCGGGCGCCGTCGCTGTCGGTTTTCCTCCTATCCCTTATCCGCTATCCCCTGTCTTCTGCCTTACCGCTTGAGGTTGACCAGCTCCTGCAGCATCTCGTCGCTGGCCGAGATCACGCGCGCGTTCGACTGGAAGCCGCGCTGTGCGGTGATCATGTGGGTGAACTCCTGGGCGAGGTCGACGTTTGACATCTCGAGCGCGCCCGAGGTGATCATCGACTTCGAGCCCTCACCGGCGTAGCCGAGGACGGCCGCGCCCGAGTTCGCGGAGACCGAGTACATGTTGTCGCCGCTGCGGATCAACCCGGTCGGGTTGTTGAAGTCCGCCATGACGATCTGGCCGAGCGTGAGCGAGACGCCGTTCGTGAAGGAGCCAGTGATCACGCCGGTCGGGTCGATGCCGATGTTCTGCAGATCGCCCATGGTGTAGCCGTCCTGCTCACGCAGCACGGCGGTCGAGGCACTCGAGAACTGCGAGAGGCCGTCGATCCCGCCGATCGTGCCGAAGTCGAGCGTGACGGTCTGGGAGGATCCGGTCGGCGCGTTGAAGGTGAAGTCGAACTCCGCGTCGGTCGTGTCGCCACCCACTGCGGCGAGTCTGCCGTCGGCCGTGAACTCGAGCGTCGTGTTCATGACCGTTCCGTTCGCCTGGATCTCCACGTCCCAGAGGTTCGGATTGTAGGTGGGATCCGACGGGTCCAGCGTCGCGTGCGCCTTGCTGAAGACGAGTCGCAGCTCGACCTCGTTGCCCTGCTCGTCGAAGACGGTGATCGTCGTCTCGGGGTTCTGCGTGGTCGCGGACGCATCCAGATTGCCGCCGATCGACGCCGTGGTCGTCGCACGGGCCGGCGACTTCTGCCCGAACGGCAGCGCGATGTCGGTGATCGCCTCCTGCAGCACACCATCGGGCGTGGCCATGCGGCCCTGGACGACGAAGCCGTTCGTCGCCGAGACCAGGCGGCCGGTGGCGTCGAGCTGGAAGTTGCCCGAGCGCGTGTAGTAGCGCTGCTGTCCGTCGGATACGACGAAGAAGGAGTCACCCTGGATGGCCAGGTCGGTGATTACGCCGGTCGTCTCGAGATTGCCCTGCGTGAAGAGCAGGTCGATGCTGCTGATGTTCATCCCGAGCCCGACCTGGATCGGGTTGACGCCGCCGCTGACCGAGGCGTCGTCTCCCGGCGGGCGGCTCGCGCCCTGGACGAGCTGCGCGAACGCCTCCTCGAAGGTGACCCGGCTGGCCTTGTAGCCCACCGTGTTGACGTTGGCGATGTTGTTGCCGATCACGTCCATGCGCACCTGGTGGTTGCGCAGGCCGGAGACGCCGGCGAAGAGCGATCGCATCATGGCTGTACCTCTTCCGTTTGAGGTTGGGCAAGAACTTCCTGTACGTCCTGCAACTTCAGCTCGATCGGTCCGGCGGCGAGGATCACGCCGTGCTCGCCGTAGCGCACGCCGTCGATGCGCAGCACTGAGTACGTCGTCGCTGGCACATCCTCGCCGTCGGCGCCCGTGACTTCGACGCGGACCGTGTAGACACCGTCGCTGAGCGAGTCCGCCGCACGGCCGAGCTCCAGCGTGTGCCGCCCGGCGGAAAGCGAGCCCAGCTCGCGCGAGGCGACCTCGTTGCCGCCGGCGTCGTAGACCCGCAGCGTCGCCTTGCCGCCTCCCGTGCCGACCTCGACCGTGACCGGCGAGGCGGAACCGCTGGAGATGGCCACCTGGTCCGTCCGGGCGACGACGGTGCGGCCGAGGACGCCCATCGCGGTACTGGTGCTGAAGCCGTGGGCCAGCGCCTCACTGTAGGCGGCCTGCACGGCCATCTGCTCGTTCAGGTTGATCAACTGCTCGACGCTCGTGAACTGCGCGAGCTGTGCGGCCATGTCCTGGCCATCCATCGGGTTCATCGGGTCCTGGTTGCGCAGCTGGGCGACGAGGAGCTGAAGGAACTCCTCCTTGCCGAGCTCGCCTCCCGCCGGAGCGAAGAGGCTTTCCCCGCCCCCGGACGCAACCGAGTGGACCGGGCTGGTGATCATGAGTTCCCCCTTCCGTTGTGTTCTCTGGGCGAGCGCTGGCGTCCGCTCCCCGGATCCCGGTGCGGCGCCTCGCCGGCATCCTCACCGCCTCGTCGCTCGCGCTGGGACTCGCCGGTCGACGACCCGTTCGCGGCACCGTTCTCAGCAGGCGAGGTCGCGATACCCGGCCTGAGAGCCTCGCCGCGTTCCGCCGCCCCCGCCGTCGTGTGCGCCCGCAGCGCATCGAGCGTCAGCCCTTCGCGCTGGAGCGCCTGCCTGAGCTCGCGCGTGTTGCCCTCGAGCCGCGCCACCTCACGTGGGTCAGCCACCGAAACGTCGGCATCGACGGCGCCGCCGCGCAGGTCGATCCGGATCCGGCCGGGCCCGCCATCGGCGTCCTCGAGGCGGAGCGTGATGCGCGAGAGCGGCTGTGCATCGGCCGCATCCTGCAGCTCCGCGATCCGTGCGACGCGCTCAGCGCCCTCCGTCCCCGGCGTCCCCGCGCCGCCGGACACCGCCGTGGTGCGACCCACCGATCCCATGCGGCCGCCGCCATCGACCGCGCTCCAGGAGTCGGCCTCCGTCGCGTATCGCTCACTGCCCCGTTCCGCCGAGCGCTCATCGCCAGGCTCGCGTCCGCCGTCCTCTCGGGACGCGCCCCCCGTCACGCCCGCCACCTCGGAACCGGCAGCGGCTCCCTGCGACACGGAAGCAGCCCCCGCCGAAGCCGCGCCGGCAGCCGGTGCCGTTCGCGCCGCCCCGTGTGCTAAAGCAGAACCACTCGTCGCGCCACTCGCCGCACCACTCCCGCCGAACGAGGCCACGCGGGCCACGGGCGCGACCGTAGCGACCCGGGCGACGCGAGCCACCGAGGCGACCTGTGCCACTCCGGCAGGCGATGACGTCGCTGCAATTCGGGTCTGGCCGGCAGTGAACTCGGCGGCGGCGTTTCGTGCCTCACCTGCCTTGCCAGGGTGCATAGCGTCAGCGCTCCCTGCCCCACTGCCGCCCCCCGACTCCCGCGCGGTGCCGGGCGTGGATACGCTGTTCGCCGGAAGCTCCACGTGCCCCTGGTCGAACGCGCCGAGCGTGCGCAGCCCCTCCTGCCGCGCCACGCGGGCGAGCCGCTCGTAGCCCAGTGGGTTGTCGTAGCTGCCGTCCACGAGCAGGTCCGCGGCGCGTCCGTCGGTGTGCGCGGAGGCGAGCGTCCACGTCACGACCGGTCCCGGACGGGTCCGGCCCTGGGCGTAGAGGTGCTCCTGCCGCTCCTGTGCGCGAAATCCCTCGACGAGCCGGACGTCGTGGCCGAACTCCCGCTCCATTCGCTCGATCACGCGCTCCAGCCGCGAGCGGAACTCGGGCGAAAGGTGGTCGAGCGAGCGGTCGACGTGGTCCACCGCCACGTCCGCATCTCCAAGCTCAGCGCCGAGAGAGACTCGGGGGCGAACGGGCGACGCGTCGAGACGCTGCTGTGCCGCGTGCAACGCACCCGCGAACGACGCGGCGACGTCGTCGTCGACCTCGTACGCGTCACGCCGATCCCTGCGCGCCGTGTTCGCCAGCGCTTCGGCCCGGCTCCGTGCACTTTCCCCCGTGAACGCCGCCACGACAGTCTTCACGACCGTCCTCCGCGCATGACCGCACGGCTGAGCGTGGCGGCCCGACCCGGCTCGAAGTTGCCCAGGATCGCCGCGGCCTTCCGTGCAGGCAGGTGGAAGAGGATCGCGCGGACCTCGCCGTCGTCGAGCTTCTCCAGCACGGCCGCCGCATCTTTGGCGTCCATCGCGCCGAAGATCTGCGCCAGGCGCTCCGAGCCGTCCCTCTCCGGCGTCGCGGTCGCTGCCGCCGCGGCAGCGAAGTCCGCGAAGGTCGCGACCGGCCCGGCCGGCTCCGCTGGCGGCGGAGCCGGCTCCGTGGCGACAGCCGCCGTTGCGTCCGCGCCGGCTCCGACGGCCTTCTCCGCCGACGCCTGTCCGGCAATGGCCGCAGCTTCGCCGCCTTGCTCCGCTTCGGAAGCCGACGCCTCCGCACTCTCCGCCGTCTGGACCGGTACGGCCGGCGGCGCGAGCACGTACGCGGCGCCACCCAGTCCGACCACGCCCAGAACGAATCCGATTACCGCGATCACGAGGAGCTTGACCATGTCCCGCTACCCTTCCGCGGCCTCGCCGGCCGCCTTGCGCACGAATCGGCTCACGGCCAGATCGTCCATGACCCGGTTCTCCGCCTGTCCGCGCCGAATGCGATCGAGTTCGGCCTGCCTGTCGCGCAGCCTCTCGAGCGTGCGCTTCTCGCGAAGCGCTTTCAGATAGTCGTTCATCGACGCCTGCACGCCCTTCTCGGCCTCGAGGCGAGCTGCGTCCGCCTCGGCGATTTGCTGGTCGATGCGCGCCAGGAGATAGTTCAGATTCTGGAGCTGCCCGACCGGGCCGCCCTCGCTGTGCGCGCGAAGCAGATTCGCGTTGCCACTCGCCCGTACCTCGCGCAGCGCTTCGGCCGCACGCTCCGCCTCGCTCATGCGCTGCCGGGCCGCGCCCAGGCGAGCCGCCGACTCCTGCTCACGCCAGGTGCGCAGATCCAGGACCTTCTGCAGTCGAAACTTGAAGTTGCCCATGTCGATTCGGGATTACCCTTCCAGGTACGGCGCTGCCAGCGATACCAGTCGCTCGCGCGTTTCGGTGAAGCTCGACGGCTCATCGGGAGCCTGCTGCAGGAACGAGAGGATCCCGCCACGCGCCTCGATTGCGGCATCCACCGTCCGATCGCTCCCCGCCTGGTAGGCGCCGACGGCGATCAGGTCCTCCTTCTCGCGGTACGCGGCCAGGAGCCGCTGCACCTCGTTGGCCGCCTGCCGATGCTCGGCGTCGATGAGCCGGTCGCGTACGCGGCTCACGCTGCCGAGCACCTCGATCGCCGGAAAATGACCCGCCGTCGCGAGGTCGCGGCTCAGGACGATGTGGCCATCCAGGATGCCTCGGACCGCGTCGGCGACGGGCTCGTTGAAGTCGTCGCCCTCGACGAGCACCGTGTAGATCCCCGTGATCCCGCCGTCCGTGCCGTTGCCCGCCCGCTCGAGCAGCCGCGGCAGAGAGGCGAAGACCGAGGGCGGGTAGCCCTTCGTCGTGGGCGGCTCTCCGACGGCCAGCCCGATCTCGCGCCAGGCCATGGCGACGCGCGTCACCGAGTCGACCATCAGCAGCACCTGCTGCCCCTGATCGCGGAAATGCTCGGCGATCGCCGTCGCCACCAGTGCGCCCCGTGCCCGGACGAGCGCGGACTCGTCACCCGTCGCGACGATCACGATCGAGCGCGCGGGCCCCTCCTCGCCGAGCGAGTCCTCAGGGAAGTCGCGCACCTCACGACCTCGCTCGCCGAGCAGCGCGATCACGTTCACATCCGCCGAGGCGCGCCGCGCGATCATCCCGAGCAGCGTGCTCTTCCCCACGCCGCTCCCCGCGAAGATCCCCATGCGCTGGCCGCGGCCGATCGAGAGCACGCCATCGATCGCGCGCACGCCCGTCTCGAGCGGCTCGTCGATCGTGCGCCGGTCCAGCGGATTGACCGGGTCCGCCTGCAGCGACACCCGGCGCGTCGGCCCGAGGTCGCCCTTCCCATCGATCGGCTGGCCGAGCCCGTTCAGCACCCGACCCAACAGGCCGGGCCCCACATCAACGCCCCATGAGCGGCCGAGCGGCTCGACCATGCTCCCCGGGTGGACACCGTCCAGGCGGCCGTAGGGCATGAGCAGCACGCCGCCGTCATGGAAGCCGACGACTTCGGCGAGCACGGACCTCTCGCCCGAGAGGCTCGTGATCCGGCAGAGTTCGCCGAGTGGCACATCGAGCCCCGTCGCCTCGATGACGAGCCCGACCACGCGTGTGGTCCGGCCGTACGTCGCGAAGCGGGGCACCGCCTCGATCCGCGGCACGAGTGCCTCAATCATCGACCAGGCTCCGGTAGATCCGCTCGAGGGCACGGTCGACGCGCCCGTCCACGATCCGTTCCCTCCCCTCGACCACGCACCCGCCGGGCTCGATCTCGGGATCGGCGATCCAGCGCAGCTCGCGCCCCGGCGCGATCGCGATCGGCTCGCCGTCGATCCCCGGCACCGTCGTCAGCGTCGAGAGATCGTTCGGGTGGATCCGCACGCGCAGCGGCTCGTCCGCCGGGAATTCCGCGAGCGCTCTGCGCACCAGATCGGCGATCGCCCCGGCGTCGGAGCGGAGCTCGCGCCCGACCAGGTGCCGTGCGACCGCGACGGCGAGCGCCGTGAGGTTGCGCTCGAGCGCCTCCAGCGACGGCGCCTCGGCATCCTGGATCGCACGGGCCGCCGCTTCGAGCGACGCGACGCCGCGCGCGATCTGCTGCGCGTGCCGCTCCGACTCCTGCCGCCGCCCCTCCTCGACGCCCCGTGCGAAGCCATCGGCCTGACCGCGCTCGTACGCCGCCGCGACCTCTGCCTGCCAGTAGCTCTCGTCCGGCGCCGGCGGCTCGACCACCCGCGTGTCTTCCAGCCGCCACTCCACCGGCTCGATCGAGCCGGCCTGGGGCGCCGTCAGCACCGTCGGCCGCTCAGAGAATGACTTCATCCGCCGCTCCGCCGATCACGATTTCGCCGGCCTCCTCGAGCCCGCGGATGACCTTGACCACCGCCGCCTGTGCTTCCTCGACATCGCGCAGTCGCACGGGCCCGAGCATTTCCATCTCCTCCTGGATCGCCGAAGCCGCGCGCTGCGACATGACCGACCGGATCCGTTCCTTGAGCTCGTCGCTCGCCGCCTTGAGGGCGAGGGCCAGCTCCTTGGAGTCGATGTCGCGCAGCGCGCGCTGAAGCGCCTTGTCGTCGAGCCGGGCAATGTCCTCGAAGACGAACATCAGACTCTTGATCTCCTCGCACAGCTCCGGGTCCTGCTGCTCGAGCCCGTCGAGGAGATCCTTCTCCAGAGTGCCGACGACCAGGTTCAGCACCGCCGCGACCGAGGACGGTCCACCGGCCGTCGTCAGGTCCTGCGACATGGAGACGGCCGCATCCGTGCCCAGCGACTGCTCGATCACCTGCAGCACGTCCGGCAGCACCTTGTCCATCCGCGCCATGCGGTAGAGCACATCGGAGCCCAGCTTGGGATCGAGCTGCTTCAGTACCTCCGCGACGAGGGTCGCATCGAGGTGGGCCAGGATCAGGGAGATCGTCTGGGGGTGCTCGTTGCGCAGCACGCTCGCGAGCTGCTGAGGGTCCGCATTCTTGAGACTCCGGAATCCCGACGACTCGCGTAGCTGCGTCTCGATCCGCTTCAGGATCACGGAGGCGCGCTGAGGGCCGACCGTGCGCTCGAGGAGTTCCCTGGCGTACTCGACGCCGCCACTGGCGAGGGAGTACGCCGCCTCCTCGGTCTGGCGCCACTCCTGAATCACCGCCTCCGCCACCTCGGGCGGGACGTGGTCGATCCTCGCGATCTCGAGAGAGATCTCCTCCAGCTCCTCGGGCGAGAGCGCCTGCGTGATCTGCGCCGAGGCCTCCGGGCCCAGCGCCATCAGCAGGATCGCCACCTTCTGGCGACCCGTAAGCTCCTCCGCTCGGAGTTGAGGCTGCCGCCTCACCGCGGTCGCACTCATCGGTCGATCAGTCCTTCATCCACGCCCGGACCACGCGCACCGCGCTGTCCGGTCGGATGGCCAGAGTCGTCGAAACGTCGTCCCGGCCTTCGATCCGCTTTTCCTGCTCCCCGGCCGGATTGGGCAGACGCAGTTCCTCTTCGGCGTCCTCGAGGCGCGGCATGCCGGCTCCACCCGCCGTCGCCATCTGGGGCACCGGCTGCGCCGTGCGCGGCAGCGCGCGCACGACCTGCAGCGCCAGCACGAAGGCGAGGACCACGGCGAGCAGGCCGATCACCGGGCGCTGGAACTGCTGGACCAACGCCAGGATCCCCGGGCCTTCCTCCACGGGCATCGCCATGAGCGACTCGGTGTTGAACGGAACGCTGACCACCGAGATCCCGTCGCCACGGCGCTCGTCGAGGCCGATCGCGTTGCGTACCAGCCCTTCGATGCGGCGCAGCTCTTCGGCCGAGCGCGGCTCGACCCGCACCCCCTCGCCGTCGGGCACGATGTGGTCGTTCACCAGCACCGCCACGCTCAGCCGCTCGACGCTGCCCACGCTCCCGGCGAACGTCTCGACTCGACGCGTGATCTCGTACGTCGTGTTCTCGACCGTCGAGCCCGCGCCCTCCGAGTTCGGCCCCGGAACGATCTCCGAACGCTGCTCCTGGAGCACCGCCTGGTCGTTCGGGTCGATCGCCTGCACGGTGCGGTGGACTCGGTCGAAGCTGACCGAGGCGGAGACCCGCACGTTCACGTTGCCGGCACCTACCACCTGGGCGACGAGTTCTTCCGCCTTGCGCTCCAGGTGCGCCTCGACCTCCTGCTGGAACGCCAGCTGCCGCTTGGTCAGCACGTCCGAGCCGCCCGACTCCATTGCTGCGGACAGCAGTCGGCCGGTGTCGTCCAGCACCGTCACGTTCTCGCCCTTGAGCCCGCCCACGCTGCTGGCCACGAGGTAGGTGATCCCCTCGACGAGTTCCCTGCTCGCCGACATCCCCGGCCGAAGCCGCAGGAACACCGACGCCGCTGAAGGCTTCTCCACTCGACGCCGGAACGCGGAGGTCTCGTGCAGCGCCAGGTGGACCTGGGCGCTCTCCACGCCTCGCATCTGCGTGATCGTTCGCTCGAGTTCGCCCTCGAGTGCACGGCGGTAGTTCACGCGCTGCGTGAAATCCGTCATCCCCCACGCCGGCTGGTCGAAGAGCTCGAACCCCGGATGCGACCGCGCCGGGAGGCCCTCCTGCGCCAGGAGGACGCGGGCGCGGGCCAGATCCGAATCCGCCACGCGCAGCTCGGCGCCGCCCTTCTCCAGGCGGTAGGCGATCTTCGCGTCGTCCAGTTTCGCCGTGACCTCCGCGACCGTCTCCAGCGGCATCCCCGAATGGACCGGCACCCACGTCGGAGCCGTGGCCCACTGTGCGAACGCCCAGATGACCGCGAGCGAACCCACCCCCACCAGCACGAGGAGGATGCTGCGCCTTTTGCCGCATCGGTCGATGAAGGCCTGAATGAACGGTGGCATGCCTAGTCAGTCGCCCGGGGTTACGCCTGCATGGAGATGACCGTGCGGTACGCCTCGGTCAGCTTGTTTCGGATCTCGATCAGCATGTCGAGGGCGATGCCCGCCTCTTCCGTGGCGGCCATCACCTGATGCAGCTCGACCGGCTCACCGCGCACGAATGCCGCGATCGCGTCCTGTGCCTCCTCCTGGAGCTTCGACACCTCGCCGAGCGCCTGCTTCAGCACATCGCCGAACGAGACGCCCTCGCCATTCGGCCGCAGATCGCCGACACGCACGCCCGCGCCCTCGCCGATCGGCGAGACGCCCTGCATGCCGAGCCTTCCGATCGATTCCATCATCGCCTACGCCCTCACGTCCAGACGCCCGCCACGAACGGCCGGCGTGCTCGTCGGACTCTCCGCGCCCGGTCGGTACGTCAGAGGCCCGAGCGCCTGCACCTTCGCGTAGTACGCACGCTCCTCCGAGGTGAGCACGCTCCAGAGCGCGGGGTCGGTGCCCGGCGGCGGTTCGCTCGAAAGGGCGCCCTGGGGCGCAGCATTCGACGTCGCCCGCCCCTTGGCCGCGGACTCGCGCGCCGCCTCTGACGCACTCGGCCCCGTCTGGGGCGCCACCCCCGACTCCGACGGCCTTGCCGCCGGCCGTCCGATCGGATAGCCGATCCCGCCGGCTCCACCCAGGATCCCGTTGATGCTCATCTCGCCTCGCTCCTCAGATCTCGACCGCGCGACGCAGCATCGCCTTCACGGCCTGGAAGACCGTGGCGTTGGCCTCGTAGACCCGTCGCGCGTCCATGAGGTCGATCATCTCGTCCGTGATGCGCACGTTCGGATAACGGACGTAGCCCGACTCGTCCGCGTCGGGGTGGCCGGGGTCGTAGACCAGGGGCCCCTCGGACGCGTCCTCCGCAACGCCGGCGACGCGCACCCCGCCCTCCGCCGCTTCCAGGCCGGGTACGAGACCGGGGATCGGTGCCTCGGGCACGTCCACACGCGGAGCGAAGGGAACCTCGACGCCGGTCACCCGGACGCCGCCCGTCGCGCCACCCGCCACCGCCGATCCGTCCGGCGTGAACGGCTGCGCTTCCATCTGCACGACCTTGCGTCGGTACGGCGTCCCATCGGCCGTGCGCGTGGCATCCGCGTTCGCGATGTTCTGTGCGATCGCTTCGATGCGCTGACGCTGTGCGGACAGCCCACTCGCCGGGATCGCGAGCGACCGGAACAGCGGCCGCATCCCCCGGCCCACTCCCTCGATCGGCATCGTCAGCTACCCCTCACACTCGCCCGGACCTGGTCGTAGACCTTCCGAAGCAGACGCGCCGTTGCGTCGTAGCGAAGCTGCTCGTCCGCCAGGGCGACCATCTCCTGCTCCAGGTCCACTCCCGCCGCCTCGCCCGCCGCCATGGTGCCGTCCAGCGCCCCGGCGAATCCCCCCGCCCCCGGCGTGGACGCATTCGCCACACGATGCGCGATCGTCTGCGTACGACGCATGGACGCGTCCAGCCCGTCCTTCAACGTGCCGACCGATGTCGAGCGTCCGATCAGTCCTTTGAGCATGGCGTCATCGCCTCCGCGACTGTGCTTCGTGGATTCCGCGCCACTGGAAAGGCAAGCACCGTTCCACCCCCGTGCGCCCGGGCCATTTCTCCTTTTCGGAGCGCCCCACCCGGCGCACACAAGGCCACAAACCACGACCGAACAACAACTTGCGCGACCCAACTCCGTCGATAGACGTCAGCGATGGCCGGACCGTGCGATGAGGGCTCGCTTAGCCGCAGATGACTCGAGCCGGCAGGATGTGCCGGCCCGGGGCGGACGGGTTTGCCGCCTGGCAACGGCGGGAGAGCCGGCCTGCGGCGGCAGGAGCACCTCTCAACGTGCGGGAGAACCGACGTCAATCGGTGGGTGGACCGCCTGGGGTATCAGGAGAGCTGCCTGCGACGACGGGAGGATTGGGAGGAAATGCGGTTTCGTGGCGCCGGGAGCGCGTCTCGGCGCGCGCGGAAAGCCCGCGGGCAGTCGGGTTCGTGCATGACTCGGCCGGAAGCACGCCTCGGCAAATGGACGGCTCGCGTCGGATCGGGCCGGCTCCAACGCAACGGGCGCGAGCGCGAGCAGGGGAATCCCCCCGCGCTCGCGCCCGCGCCCGCCCCAAATTTCCCCGCAGCCGTGTCAGTCGTCCGACTTCACATTCAACTTGTTGCGAAGCGTCCGCACACTGATACCGAGGAGTTCGGCGGCGCGAGTGCGGTTCTGGTCCGTGGCCTCGAGGGCACGCTCGATGAGGATCTTCTCGGCCTCGGCAACGTTCAGCGTATCGAGGACGATGCGGTTTCCACCGTCGCCGTCCGCCGCCGCCGTCGCGGTCGCCACGGTCGTCGCGCCGGTCCCCGGCCCCACGGGCGTGAGTGCGAACCGTTGCTGGTCGAAGGCGCTGGGATGGAGCACGGGATCGGAGTTGAGGATCATCGCCCGCTCGATGGTGTGGGCCAGTTCACGCACGTTGCCGGGCCATTCGTAGCTGCGAAGCATCTCAGCCGTCTCCGGCGCGAGCCCCTTGAACTCCTTGCCGAGCTCTGCGGCCGTGCGCTGGGCGAACCGGTGGGCCAGGAGCGGAATGTCGTCCGCGCGCTCGCGAAGCGGCGGGACCGAGATCGGCATCACACTGAGCCGGTAGTAGAGGTCCTCACGGAACGTGCCGTTCCTCACCTCTTCGGTGAGTTCGCGGTTCGTGGTGGCGACGATGCGCACATCCACCCTCACCGGCGCGGTCCCGCCGACGCGCTCGAACTCCTGTTCCTGGAGCACGCGCAGCAGCTTGGCCTGGAGGTCGAGGCGCATCTCGGAGATCTCGTCCAGGAGCAGCGTGCCGCGGTTCGCACGCTCGAATGCACCCTTGACCTGCTTGATCGCACCCGTGAACGCACCCTTTTCGTGGCCGAAGAGCATACTCTCCACGAGCTGCTCCGGCATCGCCGCACAGTTCACGGAGATGAAGGGGCCGTCGCTGCGGTCGCTCAGATTGTGGATCGCGCGCGCGAGAAGCTCCTTGCCCGTCCCGGACTCGCCCTGGAGCAGCACCGTGGCCCGGGTCGGCGCGACGGTCGAGATCGTCTCGAGGACCCGCTGGAACGACGGGCTCTCCCCGATGAGCTCGCGCTGGCTCCGGAGCTGGTTCACCTCCTCGCGCAACGCCGCGTTCTCACGGCGCAGCTTGATGAACTCCAGCGCCTGGTCGACCACGAGCTGGAGCTGCTGCGCACGGACCGGCTTGGTGATGTAGTCGATCGCCCCCGCCTTGATCGCCGTCACGGCGTGCTCGATGCTCGCGTACCCCGTCACCATGATCAACGGGACGTCGTACCCTTCCCGCGACAGACGGTCGAGGAACTCCAGCCCGGTCATCTCCGGCATGCGGTAGTCCGAGACGATCAGATCCACGCCGCCTCGGGCCAGCACGTTGAGTGCGGCATCCACGTTGTGCACACCCACGACCTGGTGACCCGCCCGTTGCAGGATGCCCTTCAGGACCTGGACGACGGCAGGTTCATCATCGACGCAGAGGATACTCGCCATTTCTGGTTGCTCGGGACGGTACCGTGGCACCCACTAAACTCTCGCCGGGGGCCGGACGATACTGGGAGTAGGTCAACCGTACAGCAGGCCCGTATGGGCCTCGAAACCTCGGCACGAATGCGGCAGCGGTGAGGATCACCAACAACCTGCTCCAGCGGGAAGCCATCGCCGGCTTCCAGCACAATCTGCGCGAGATGCACCGCGCCTACAAGCAGGCCTCCAGTGGGTTGCGCTTCGAGCGCCCCTCCGAGGACCCGGTCGCTACGGGCGCCACGATGCGCACCGACGGCCGTTTGCGTGCACTCGAACAGTATCGCCGCAACATCGGCTTGGCCAGATCCAGGTTGTCGGCGGAGGAAGACGTCCTCGATCAGGTCACCGATCTACTGACCCGCGCAAAGACGCTTGCCGTTGCCAACGCGGGTGATACGGCAAACGCCCAGACCCGCGAGGCCGCACGGCTCGAGGTCGAGCAGCTCATGGCCACCGCCGTGCAGCTCGGCAACACCACCTTCCAGGGTAGCTACCTCTTCGGCGGCCAGCACGCCGATACGCCGCCGTTCGCGGCGGACGGCACCTTCGACGTCGACCGCCCGCCCCTGGGCGAGCGACCCGTAGAGACCTCGAGCGGTCAGTTGATCGCGACCACCCACGATGGCCAGACCATCTTCGTCGACAGCCAGGTCTTTGCCGCGCTACAGGAGCTGTCCGCGGCGCTCGCCGCCAACGATGGCGCCGCGATCCGCAGCTCGATCACGACCCTCGACGCGGCGTTCTCCGCGACACAGAACCTGCTCGGCGAGGTCGGTGCACGGGTGAATGCCCTGGAGGTCGCGGAGACGAACGTCGAGGCGTGGAGTCTACACCTCCAGACCTTCCGCTCGGATCTGACCGAGATCGAACTGGACGAGGCTATCTCGCGCCTCGTCAACCGACAGACGGCATACGAGGCCGCGCTCCTCGCCAACAGCCGCATCCTGCAAACCTCGCTGACGGATTATCTCCGATGAGCAACGGCACCGCAACCGCTCTCGCGCCCGAACAGACCCGGGAGCCAATCATCCAGGCCCCACGTTCCGAAACCCTCCGCACATCGCGGGTGGAAACGGAGTCGCTCCAGCGCCTGGTTCATTTCCGCCGGGGTCTGCTCGGCTTCCCGGATTGCCGCCAGTACGTGCTCCGTTCCACCGAGCGCTTCGGCCTCTACTGGCTGCAGTCGACGGAGCACGATACGCTCGCCTTCCTCCTCGCCGATCCCTTCGTTTTCGTACGAGATTACGTCGTCGAGGTGGGCGATGCCGACATCGCCGAGCTCGAGCCCGCCGCGCCGACCGACCTCGCGGCGTTTGCCATCGTCACGATCCCGGCGACGCGTGATGAGCCGTGCACGCTGAATCTGCAGGGCCCGTTGATGATCGACCTGCGTAGCGGGCGCGGCAAGCAGATCGTCCTCGCCGAATCCGACTTCGGACTGCGCCACCCGGTCGACTTCTCCAACTACTGACCGGCACCGTCCGCACGCCCTACCGCCGGACCCGCAGCCCTCGACACAAATGGGACCGCGTGTCCGGCGGAGACTCGTGCGTGCATCCACGCACCGAACGCGTCACGCGCGCAGTGCGACTTCGTCCAATCGATCGAGGAGGACCTGGGGGTCGAAGGGCTTGCGCACCACGGGGCACCCCGTCTCCCGCGTGATTCGGTCCACCGCTGCGTGCGACGGATCGCCGGTCAGTATCACCGTCCGTCGTAGCACCTGGGGATAGTCCCGGGCGAGCTGCTCGAGGAACCAGTACCCGGTGCCATCCCGCATCCTGAGGTCGGTCACGACCAGCTCCGGCGTGAAGCCCGACGTGATCTGCGCCAGTGCACTCCGGCCGCTCCAGGCCTCGGCCACCGTGTAGCCGAACGGTTCGAGGAACCTGCGAATCATCGTGCGGACCCCCTCGTCGTCGTCGATGACGAGTACGGACAGCCGACGTCGGAGCGGCATCGGCACCGGGCGGAACGCGGCCGCGTACCCCGGCGGCTCGTGCGGCAGCGCGACCGCGACCGTCGTCCAGCCGTCGTCGTCCCGGGCCGCCCACATCTGGCCGCCGTACGCTGCGACGATCCCTCTCGCGATCGCGAGCCCGAGGCCGAGGTGGCCGTTCTTCGTAGTGAAGAACGGCTCGAAGATACGCTCGTCGTCTCCGTCGCGAAGCCCGCAGCCGTTGTCGCGCACCTGGATCTCGAGCCCGCCGCTCGTACGCTGTGCACGGATCTGGATGCGGCCGTCACTGCGGCCCGCAAGCGCTTCACGGGCGTTCGTCAGCATCTGGCGAAGCACCCGCTGGAAATGCTCGGGAGAGAGATACGTCGTCGGCAGGTCGTCGGGCAGTGTGGTTTCCAGTGCGATCCCGTGGTCTTCGAAGAGGAACGCCTGCTCCCGGATCGCCCTCTCGACGAGGGGCCGGGTCTCGGTATCCCCTCGATTCCCACGGGGCTCTGCGGCATAGGAGAGGAGACCATCGACGAGGCGTTCGATGCGGTCCAGCTCCTGTGACAATCCCTCCACTGCCGCCGCGTGCTCCCCACCCGCGACGGCGGATCCGAGCTCATCGCAGCGCCTCGCCACTCGCTCGATCGGGCCCTTCAGCTCCCGCGCAATGCTCACGACCACTTCGCCGATGTGCGACAGCCGCTCGACACGTTCGAGCTCCTCTCGCACCTCGTGCTCCCGCGTGCCGTCACGGCCGACGATGAACGCGCCGACGATCTCCTTCGTGTGCGGGTGACGGTACGGCACGGCGAAGATTCGTACCAGAAGGTGCGAGCCATCCTTGCGCACCAGCCACGGTGCGCCCTCCCACTGCCGCCCCGCCCCGGTCTCGCGGAGCACGATGCGGACGAAGTCACGACCGTCCGCGCCCTTTGCGAAGAGGAACGACGGCTCGCGTGCCAGGCATTCGTCGTCGTCGTACCAGAGAGTGCGGGCAACACCACTCGCGTAGCGGATGCGCCCTTCCCGGTCCAGCGCGAGCAGGAACTGTCCGGGCACGTTCTCCAGAACCGTCTGGAGCTGGCCCGCCTCGGACCGGCCGGGCCGCGTGTCCGTGCTTTCGCTAAGGAAGACGTTCAGACGGTCCGCGGGCTCGGTAGCGTCTGAAAGCACCGTGCGGAAGACCAGCAGGCGGGCCATCCCATCACCGCGATCCACGCGCGCCTTCCATTCCACGATCCCGCCCTGGAACGCCTGCCTGAAATAGCTCCTGCAGCGGGGACGATCTCCGGGAAGTACCCAGCGGAGCACGGGCGTGCCCAGCAGCTCGTTGCGCGCACGGGCCAGCACCACGCAGGCGGCCCGATTGCAGTCGACGATGTGCCCGTCACGAACCACCGTGAGGATCGCACTGGGCGAGGCCTCGAACAACTGGTGGTAGAGATCGCCGGATCTCATCTGGACGTTTACCACTCAGGGATTCACGCCACAGGCGCCGACGGCGATCCTCTCGACCGGCACCGTCGGCGGCACCCTGACCAGGTAGCCGTCCGGTGTTACGAGATCCACGGGGCGACCACTGGACAATTGAGCGTCGATCGCGAGTTCCAGTTCTCTCGGATCGCGCGTGCCGTAGTGCAGGCGCGAAACCCAGCCGCGGAAAACGCCGCCGTTCACGACCTTGACCCTCACCTCCGCACAGTCGGCCGCATCGACCGGCGCCAGGGACCAGGCGGCCCGAATGGCGCCGTAGCCTGCTCCGCCCCCGCCGTACCCGTCGACGCGTGGGTAGGCAGTTGTGCCGCGCGCCGCGCTCGTGACGCCGGGCCGCCCGGCCGCCACACCCTCATCCTCACGATACCGGTCCTCGAACCGATGCCGCGGCACCCACGGCCAGCCCCACGGCGACTCCAACGCCATGCGGCGCGCCCAGTCCCACCGCCCGCGCGCATACGGCCAGTCGCGCCAATTCCATTGCCCGCCCCAGGGGGATCGCCCGGCCCAATCGCGCCGATCAGGCCAGCCATGCCAGGCAGACCGCCCATGCCAGTCGGGCCAGCCGTGCCAGCCGGACCGTCCCCACGGATCCCGCACCCCGGGGCCTCCGAACCAGCCCCCCTTCCCGGCCCGCCCACGTCGATCGTTCCAGCCGTTCCGGTCAGGGTACCCACGCCAACCACTCCACCCCCATGACCACCCCCAAGGCCCGAACCCATTGCTCCATCGAGGGCCATCGGTGTGATCGAACCACATCGGGTAATCGGCCCAGGGGGCGCCGTATGGAGGGACGTAGGGGGAGTAAAACGAATCGAACGCGCCGTATGGAGGGAAGTAGCGGCCGATAGCGAATGCGGGCCACCCTTCGCTCAGATCGCCACTCGCAGCCGTTGCCTCTGCCGCGGGAGCGAGCGCGCCGCGCCGTTGCCGCTCGAGCGCGGCACGACGCGCCTCGTGACGATCGGCCGATGGCCTCCGGTCCTGCGCCGCCACCGGCGCCGCGAACAGCGCCCCCAGAAGCAGGACCACAATCACCGTGACCGCGCCGCCCGCCGCTCCGATCCCGTGCCTCATGTGCCCTCCAGAAGCGTCCGCCCGAGAGGATTGCCGCCCCGGGAAACGTAGATCGCCGGGCAATCCCCGGCAATCACCCGACTTCGTAGAGGCGTTCGCTTTCCCGGTAGCGCGTCTCCAGTACGCGTCTCAGTGGCACGCTTTCCGGCGCACTCAGTTCCGGATCGCGCTCCACGATGCGGCGGGCGTCCACACGCGCGCGCACCAGGAGTTGCTCGTCGCGGAGCGGATCGAAGAAGCGGAAGGCGGGGATGCCGTGCTGGCGTGCGCCGAAGAAGTCGCCCATCCCGCGCAGCCGCAGGTCCTCGCGGGCGATCGTGAAGCCGTCCGTCGTTCCGGCGAAGATCCGTAGCCGCTCGACCGCCTCTGCATCGCCCGTGGCGACGAGGATGCAGTAGCTCTCCTCCGCCCCACGCCCGACCCGGCCCCGAAGCTGGTGGAGCTGGGAGAGACCGAAGCGCTCGGCGTGCTCGATGACCATGACCGTCGCGTTCGGCACGTCGATGCCGACCTCGATGACCGTCGTCGAGACGAGGATGTCGAGCTCGCCGGCCATGAAGGCGCGCATCGTCGCATCCTTCTCGTCGGCAGGCATCTGCCCATGGATCAGCCCGAGGCGCAGCTCCGGGAAGACCTCTTCCGCGAGCCGCTCGAACTCCGCCGTCGCCGAGCGCAGCTCCAGCTTTTCGGACTCCTCGACCAGTGGGTAGACGATGTACGCCTGCCTGCCACGCGAGACCTGGTCGCGCAGGAACTCGTAGATCTTGCCGCGACCCTTCTCCGGACGGAGCCCCGTCCGCACCGGCTGCCTGCCGGGCGGCAGCTCGTCGAGGATGCTGAGGTCCAGATCGCCGTATACGGTCAGCGCGAGCGAGCGCGGGATCGGCGTTGCGGACATGACGAGCACGTCCGGAGCCTCGCCCATCTCCGCCAGCGCGCGGCGCTGCTTCACGCCGAAGCGGTGCTGCTCGTCGATGACGGCAAGACCGAGACGCTCGAATTGCACCGCTTCCTGGATCAGCGCATGCGTGCCGACCACGATCGGCGCCGCGCCCGAGGCGATCCGCTCCAGCGCCTCGCGGCGCTCCGCGGCGCCCAGCCGGCCCGTTAGGAGCGCGACCTCCACGCCCACGCCCTCCAGCATCCTGCGCAGCGTGCGCGCGTGCTGTTCGGCCAGGATCTCCGTCGGCGCCATGAGCGCGGCCTGGTGGCCGCTTTCCACGGCGAGCAGCATGGCGAAGAGCGCGACGACCGTCTTACCCGAGCCCACATCGCCCTGCACGAGGCGGTTCATCCGCCGCTCCGACGTCATGTCGTCGAAGATCTCGCGCAGCACCCGTGTCTGTGCGCCGGTCAACTGGAAAGGGAGTGTGCGGTAGAGCGGGCCGATCAGCGTGTCGGTACGGCGGAACGCGATTCCACGCCTCTCGGCCGTAGCGCGGTGGTGCGCCCGCGCCTGGAGGAGTTGCAGGAAGAAAGCCTCCTCGTACGCCAGACGACGACGCCCACGCTCGGCATCCTTCAGCGACGGCGGGCGGTGCAGCAGCTCCACCGCCTCGCGGAGTGGCGGTGCGTCGATGGCGCGAAGCAGATCCCCGGGGAAATGCTCCTCTTCGTCGAGCGCGGGGAGGAGGGCGTCCAGGTTGGACTCGATGATCCCGCGCAGGACGCGCTGGGAAAGCCCCTCGGTGGCGGGGTAGATCGGAAGCACCTTCCCCGCCGCCTCCCGCTCCTCACCCGCGCGCCCCAGGATCACGTACTCCCTGGGCTGGAGCTGACGGCCATGGAAGAACCTGACGGGGCCGGTCACGAGGAGAAGGTCGCCCTTGCGGATCACGCGGTCCAGGAACGGCTGGCCGGGCCACGAGCACTCGATGAAGCCGGTCCCGTCCTTGAGCACCGCCTGGAAGATCCGCAGGCCCACCCGCGTCGGGAGCACGCCCTTGCTCGTGACCTCGCCGATCACGGTGGCATCCATCCCGACCTCGAGCGAGCCGATCCGTGCCACCGTGCTCGCGTCCTCGTAGCGGCGCGGCACGTGATAGAGCAGGTCGCGAGCCGTCTGCACGCCCACCCTGGCCAGCGATTCGGCGCGCTTCGGCCCCACGCCCTTGAGGTACTGCGCCGGGCGGTCGAGTGGCGAACCGAGCGTGGACGTGGTCATGGGCCGTGCGCCCCTGTCAGGAGGTCAGGACTGCCCGCGCGAACTCCTCCGCGTCGAACGGCTCGAGCTCGTCGATCCCCTCGCCCGTGCCGATCAGCTTCACCGGGATGCCGAACTGCTCCTTGAGCGCGACGACGATCCCACCCTTCGCTGTGCTGTCCATCTTCGAGAGCACGAGCCCCGACAGCTCCAGCATCTCCGAGAAGATCCGAACCTGCGAGAGCGCGTTCTGCCCCGTCGTCCCATCCAGCACGAGGAGCGTCTCATGGGGCGCGCCCGGCACCTTCCTCGCGACGACGCGCTGCACCTTCTGCAGCTCGGCCATGAGATCGCTCTGCGTGTGCAGCCGCCCCGCCGTGTCGATGATCACGACATCCGCGCCCCGCGACCGCGCCGCATCGATCGCATCGAAGGCGACGGACGCCGGGTCCGCGCCCGGCTGTGCGCCAACGAACTCCGTGTCCGAGCGCTCGGACCAGAGCCGAAGCTGATCGATCGCGCCCGCACGGAACGTGTCGCCCGCGGCGAGCAGGATCTTGTGGCCTTTGCGCTTGAGGCGATGTGCGAGCTTGCCGATCGTCGTCGTCTTGCCGACGCCGTTCACGCCGACCACCAGGAACACCGTCGGTCCCTCGTCCGTCGCGAAGCGCAGCGCCGTGTCCGTGCCGTCGGAGTCGAGGATCCCCGTGATCTCACGTGCGACCGCGTTCAGGAAATCCTCTTCCGTCCGCGCCTTCCCCTGCCGCGACAGATCCTCGACCCGGTCCACCAGCTTCATCGTGGCCGGCACGCCGAAATCGCTCGCGAGCAGCAGCTCCTCGAGCTGCTCCAGCGAGCCCTCGTCCACCCCACCGCGGACCAGCACGTTCACATCCGTGAACGCCACATCCTTGATCCGCTGCCAGAGCGACTTGCGCTCTTCCTTACGCCTGAAAAGTCTCGACATACTTATCGTCTGTTCCGTTCCCCGCCCCACCTGGCCCCAGCCCTGCGAAGCTCTACCGTAGCCCCCACCGCCTGCGCAGCATCCACTCCGACGTGACCAGGAGCACCAGCATGAGGTACGGCCACGGCATCGTGTGGAGCGGCTGGCCGGGCATGCCCGCCGTGCGTGCGTTCCTAGCCTCCTGCACGGCCTCGACCGCCTCGGGCGACGCCGCGGCACGCAGCGATTCGGGCGAGTCGCCGTCCACGGTGAGCGGTCCTTCCGTCGCGCCGACCTCTTCGTCGCCGGCGAAAGCCGTGGCCGTGTAGCGGTAGTGTCCGGGCGGCAGTGCGGCCGTGGTGGCCGAGTCGCCGCGCACGTGCGTGACGACCGTGTCGACCACGACGGCGCCTTCCGCGTCCGAAATGGACAACGCAATCGAGTCCGGTGCAAGTCCCGAGGCGATCCACCCGATCGGCTCGCCACGCGGCGTGGTGTTCTCCGCCGGCCGGATCTCCGCGCCGGCCGCGGCGAAGTCCTCCTGCACGAGCCATCCGCCGATCGCGCCCCACAGCCGACGGTACACCTGTCGCGCCTCGCCACCGCGGAACGCCCAGCGCCAGAAGCCCTGTGCCGTAGCCATCGCCCAGCGCCGCCCCTCCTGTTCGGCGGCCACCACGACAGGTGCGCCCGCGCCACGGCCGCCCCGGTTCGCCATCAGGGGTGCCCACCCGCCGCCCATGCCGGAGAGCGGCCGGAGTCCGGTCAACGGCGGCAGTTCGCGCGTGGACATCGCCGCGAGCAGCGGCGCCACGGGCGAGGCGGGGACTTCGGCGGAGGCGTACCACTCGCCCGGTGCTGCCGGCGGCAGCGTCATCGGCATCTCGGTCCCTGCGGCTTCCGCGGTCGGGAAGATCAGGACTCGCCGCGCCTCGCCGGCCACCTCGCGGGCCCACTGCGGGGAATCGTCGTCGAGGCCGTGCAGGACCACCAGATCGGCTCGGTCGACGAGGCGGCGCACCGTGGCCTCGTCCGCCGGTTTTCCGGCGTCGGGCCCCGTGCCCATCTCCACGTAACGTCCCGAACCGGCCCGGAGGAAACCACGGACCGGCAGGCCGAGCGCCTGCTCGAGGACCGGCTGCAGGAAGCGCGGCTCCCAATCCGGCCGAAGCGAGACGAGGGCGACTCCGGCCGGGCGCTCGCCCACATAGACGTAGATGCTGCGTGCGTCGTCGTCCGGCGCGGCGTCGGGCGCATCCAGCGAGAGGTCGAACCGAACCAGTCCGCCGCCCTCGGGCGCCTCGGGCTCGAACTCGATCACCGAGCTCGCCACGCGCCCCGGCTCCGGCGTGGCCACCTGCGTCGTCGCCAGCACGCGTCCCTCGTGGCGCAGCTCGACGGTGACCGTGTCTCCGACCGCACCCGCCGCCGCCACACCGACATCGATCCTGAGCGGCTTTCCGGCCTCGGCCCAGAGTGGTGCCTCCACCTCGGCCAGTGCACGGTTAGGCACATCGCCTTCGGTCACGGTTCGGAACTCGACGTCCATCCCTAGATGTGCGAGAGTGCGGCGCACCTCGGCCTGGTCGTCGATCCCGCCGTCGGTCAGGACGATCGCGCGTCGTGCGCCGGCCTCGGAGGCGGCGCGCAGTGCGGGCAGGAGGTGCGTCTTCGTCGCCGAGGGCTCGATCGTGGCCAGAGAGTCCGCCGCCTCCTGGCGCAGGCTCTCGCCGAAGAGCAGCACCTGCCCGCCGCCGGCCAACTTCTTTGCCGCTTCGGTCGCCACCTGCCAGCGGGTCAGCGAATCGCCGGGCGCCGCCGGAAGCCGCATGCTGAGTGAGGCATCCACGAGTACGCGGGTGCGATCACCGTCGGCGGCCAGACCGGGCGCGGGGAGTTCCGGATCGAAGAGGAGGAGGATGAGGAGCGTGAGTGCAAGCCACCGCAGCCCCGCAAGCAGGAGCCGCCCCTTTCCCGGCGCCTCCCGGCGACGGTAGAGGTGCAGTACCATGATGAGGACCCCGGCGGCGGCCAGGGTGAAGAGAGTCCAGCTCAGCCAATCCATCCGCCTACTCCGATTCGCGAACGAAGCCCGCGGGCGGCCAGCCAGCGGGCTTCGTCTAGTACGCCAGTGCAAGCGGAGGGATCCGCGACTTCAGTTCTCTCCGCTCGGTGTCCGTTCCGTTTCGTCCACCGCCCTCGCAAGCCGCGGGCCCGCTGGCGTCGGCGCGTAGGTTTCCAGCAGCGCGACGCGCTGCTCCAGAAGTTCCTTGAACTCCGGCAGCCGCTCCTCGGGCACGCCCGGCTTCGTCGGTAGCCGCATCCGGCGTGGGTCCAGTGCCTGTCCGTTCTGTCTCAACTCGTAGTGCAGGTGTGGCCCGGTCGCCAACCCCGTCGCACCCACGTAGCCGATGACGTCCCCCTGGTCCACCCGTTTGCCTGCGGCGATCCCGCGAGCGAAGCCGCGCAGGTGCGCGTAGCGCGTCTCGTAGCCGTTCGGATGGCGGATCTTGACCAGGTTGCCGTATCCCCCGTCCCACCCCGCGAAGGAGACGACGCCGGCGCCGGTCGCCTTCACCGGAGTGCCTGGCGCCGCGCCGAAGTCCGTGCCCAGGTGGGAGCGGTAGCGCCCCAGGACCGGGTGGTAGCGACGCCAGGCGAAGGATGAGGTGATCCGCACGTAGTCCAGCGGGTAGCGCCGGAACATCGTCTGCAGCGAGCGGCCTTCCCGGTCGAAGTACTCGCCGCGATCGCCCCCGGCCTCGAAGTATACGGCCCCGTATTCACGGCCCTGGTTCACCATCTCGGCGATCAGCACACGCCGATTTCGCGCCGTCCCATCGGGCCGGGCCTCACGCTCGTACACCAGCCGGTACCGGTCGCCCGGCTGGATGTCGTGCGTGAAGTCCAGTTTGAAGGCGTAGATCTCCGCCAACTCCACGACCAGCGCCGCGCGCTCGGCAGGCGGCAGGTCGAGTTTGTCGTCGTAGACGACTGCCTCGTACAACGTCCGTCCGTTCTCGATCTCCCCGGCCACGAAGACCGTGTCCACCGTCGTCGGTGTCACCATCACGCGGCCGGACCAACCGAGCGATTCGCGGTCCAGACGCACCGTGCTGTCCGCGTTCAGCCGTAGCTCGACCGCCCGTGGCGAGCCATCGCTCAACCAGCGGCGGACCGTGACCTCCGAGCCCGCCCTCAGGCGCCGCGGGTTCGTGTATTCCCGCAGCGTCAGGAGCAGGTCGGCCATCTCGCGGCCCACGATCTCCGCTCGACCGAGTACGCGGTCGAGCGTTTCGCCACGACCGAGTACGTGCGTTTCCACGCGTTCGACCGGCGCGGCGTACAATGCGCCCAGCACCGGCGCGTCATCGACCTCTGGAGGCCCGCCGTCAGGCTCCCAGAAGGCCGTTATGCCCCACGTCGCCGTGGCGAGTAGGACGAGCAGCATCACTCGCGTTGGGTTCGACATCAATCCCCCTTTTGCCGGGCCTCCGACACCCCCGACCGAGCACCCTGCTCGGACGCGGAGCCGGACTCCGGGATCGGCCTCGGCATTCGTCGCTTCGACTGAACCAGTCGCCTGCGGTTAGTCCATCTGACGGCGGATGAACGTGGGAATGTCCAGATCCGCCAGCTGCTGGCGCACGATCGCACGCTCCGGCTGCCGCGGGAACGGCATCGCCTCGGCCATGATCGCACTGCGCGCATGACTCTGCGGCTGCGGCTGCGGTGCCGGCGCGGCCGCCGCCTGCGGCGCCGCCGACGACGCCACCACGGCCGGCGACCTCATCGAACGCGCCTGGAAGTTCGGACGGATCACGTTGTCCGGAGCCGCCTCCTCTTCCTGCTCCAGACCCGTGGCGATCGCCGTCACGCGCACCTCGCCCTCCATGGTGCCGTCGTGCACGGCGCCGAAGATGATCTCCGCCTCGTCGCCCGCGGCCTCCTGGATGATAGACGCGATAGTCGTCACTTCGTCAATCGTCAGGTCCATGCCACCGGTGATGTTGATCAGCACGCCGGCCGCGCCCGAGATCGAGAGGTTGTCCAGCAGCGGGCTCGAGATGGCCTCCTGCGCCGCCTCGACCGCGCGGTTCTCGCCCTGGCCGAAGCCGGTGCCCATGAGCGCCGGACCGCGGTTCTGCATGACGGTGCGCACGTCGGCGAAGTCCACGTTCACCTCGCCCGTCACGTTGATCAGGTCGCTGATCCCCTGCGTGGCGTGCAGCAGGACCTCGTCGGCCTTCTTGAGCGCATCACGGAAGGAGACGCCCTTGCCGACCACCGAGAGCAGACGCTCGTTCGGCACCACGATCACCGTGTCCGCGGAGCGCTTCAGCTCGGCGAGCCCCTGCTCCGCCTGCCGCATCCGCTTGCGACCCTCGAAGAGGAACGGCTTCGTCACGATGCCGATGCTCAGTGCGCCCATCTCACGGGCCATCTCGGCGATGACCGGCGCGGCACCCGTCCCGGTGCCGCCACCCATGCCGGCGGTGATGAACACCAGGTCCGCGCCCTCGATGGCGCGCATCATCTCGTCGCGACTCTCCTCGATCGCCTGACGGCCGATCTCCGGCCGCGCGCCGGCGCCGAGGCCCCGCGTCAGCTTCTTGCCGATCTGGATCTTCACCTGCGAGCGCGACTCCTTCAGCGCCTGCGCATCGGTGTTGACGCTGATGAATTCGACACCGTCCAGATCCTCGTCGATCATTCGGTTGACTGCATTTCCGCCGCCGCCGCCGACGCCGACGACCTTCATCCGTGCGTTCTGGACCGCGGCCTCTTCGAATTCGAAGATCATCATGGCACCCTCCTTTGGGTGTACGGGGGGACCGACCGGTGATCCCCGCCGTGAGTGGGAGAAACGGAACGGACTAGAAAAACTCCTTCAACCAGGCGACCAGACGGCCCACGGCACCCTCGCCGAAGCCCGCGTGGACCCCCGACTCCAGGCCACGGTGCGCACCGTAGAGCGCGAGCCCCGTCGCCGTGGCGAACTTCGTACGGCGGACCGAGTCGACGAGCCCGGCGAGCCCCTCGCCGGGCGTGCCGATCCGGACCGGCATCCCGAAAAAGTGCTGGGCGAGCTGCGTCGTGGCGGCCAG
>CALKIP010000047.1 GCA_937995995.1 uncultured bacterium | reverse complement strand
GCTGCGACTCCGCCGCGATCGTGCCGAAGACCAGCGAGCTCTTCCCCGAGCCGGACACACCGGTGAAGACCGTGAGCCGCCGCTTCGGGATCTCGATGCTGATGTCCTTGAGGTTGTTCACACGCGCGCCCCGCACCCGGATCCGGTCGTGGGCGTCGGCGACGTGCGGCGGGCCTGCGGTCGTGTCGATCACTGTGGCCATGCTGTCCTCCCGAGCAGCTCGACGAGACGTTCGCCCATCATCCTCCACCCGTAGCGCGCGCCGCCGAAGTTCTGCTTCTGGTCCGGACGGAAGCCCGTATGCACGAGGGAGAGGCGCGTGCCCGTCGCCGTGGGCGTGAGCGTGAACGTCACCACGGTGTCGAGTTCGCCCACGACCCACGCGTAACTAAGCTTGCGCTGCGCCTCGAGCTCGAGGATCCGGCAATTCACCGTTCCGTCCCAGCCGGGCTGCGGCGGCGCCTGGAAGGTGAACGCCGCGCCGGGCTCGAGCGCGAAGCCGAGGACGGGAAGGAGCCACTCCGCGAGGAGCGCGGGGTCGGTGAGCGCGCGCCACACCTTCTCTGGTGAGTGTCGTAGGTCGAAATCGAAGGCAAGGGTCTCGGTCTGGGCCGGGGCGGTTCTGTCGGCGGGAATCATTCGTCCATGGTCTCCAGTAGTCGTTCCAGACGATCGACGTGCTCCGTCCAGAAGGCGCGGTAGTGCGCGATCCAGTCGATGAGCGGCTCGAGGCCCCGTGGCTCCACTCGGTAGTAGACGCGGCGCCCCTCGCGCCGGCCCGTCACCAGCCCGGCGTCCCTCAGGATGGCAAGGTGCTGGGAGATCGCCGGCTGGGAGATGTCGAAGCGCGCCGTGAGATCCTTCACCGCCGATTCACCACGCGTGAGCGACTCGAAGATCGCCCGGCGGCTCGGATCCGCCAGAGCCTGGAAAATCCTGTTCTCGACCACATCCACGCTCACCATGCCGTAAACGATAAGTGTATGCTTATGGAACATCAAGGGGTTTGGAGTCGGTGCGGCCTTTGCGGTGGATAGTCCGTGGGGGAAGCGTCGGCTGGCTGAACAAGGAGGAGATCGTGCATGGAGTTCGCACTCTCGAGGGGAGGCGAGTGGAGGCCGTCGCGTCCGTGGCGGTCGTTGCGGCCATGATCGCGGGGATGTCGGCTTGTGGGGCGCCGGCCTCGGAGGTCGCTCCTGCGCGCGGCCCGGCACCCGAGGCCGATCACATGGAGGCGATGTCGCCTGCGACTACGCAGCAGACGGTCACCGTCCGCATCACGGATGACGCACTCGAGGTCAATCCTACCACGCTGCGGCCTGGCCCGACCAGGTTCGTCGTGACGAACAACGGTTCCGTACCGTACGATCTGGATGTGGACGGCCCGGGCCCGGATGTCGAGATCGAGGATCTACAGCCCGGCAAGTCGGCGAGCATCGAGATGACGCTGCGCGTGGGTACCTACGAGGTCGAGAGCGATCCGGAAGGCCCGGGGCCCGATCGGGAGGTGTTCCTGACCGTTCGGGAGTGATTCGACCCCGTATCCCGCGCTGGACCATCCCACCACGGCAGATCTCCTGCGTGATGGAACCTTCCGGCGCGGCGAGGTGCGTTTCGAGTGCGTACTCGCCGCGCCGGTGGACGTCCGGACCGTCACGGGTTCCGAAGACGGCATGACCCTGGAGATCGTCGGCTGGCGAGCGAACGATGAGCGACTTGACGGTGGGCGTCGAAGAGGAGTACCAACTCGTCGACCCGGAGACGGGCGAGCTGCAGAGCCGGGCCCGTGCGGTCCTGGCCACCGACTGGACGGACGAGGTGAAGAAGGAGGTCCACGAGTCGACGCTCGAGATCGGCACGCGGATTTGTCACTCGGCCGGGGAGGTCGAAGAGGAGCTGAAGCGGCTGCGCTTCCAGACGGCGACGGCCGCGGCGGCCGAAGAGCTGGAGCTCGTGGCCGCCGGGCTCCACCCCACGAGTAGCGGAGCGCATCATCTCCTGACGGCTGGGGAGCGCTACGCGCGCATCTCGGCGGAGTATCGTCGCATCGTCCGGCACGAGCACATCTTCGGCATGCACATCCACGTGGCCGTCCCCACGCCGCGCCACTGTATCCGTCTGCTGAACGCCGTCCGCTTCTATCTTCCGCACCTGCTCGCGCTCTCGTGCAGTTCGCCGTACTCCGAGGGTGCGGACACCGGCTACGCCTCCTACCGCGCGGTTCTGTGGCGCCGCTGGCCGACGTCGGGGGTCCCGCCGTACTTTCGCTCCCGGGGCGAGTACCGCGCCCACGTGGACCTGCTGCTTCGCTCCGGTGCGATCGGTGATGAGCACAACCTCTACTGGAGCGTGCGCCCGCACCCCGAGTACCCGACGCTTGAGCTCCGGATCACCGACGTCTGCCCCCGGGTGGACGACGCCGCGGCGATCGTGGCGCTCGCACGCGCGATCGTCGCCGGGCTGGTCGACGGGGTACTGGAGGAGAACCCGTGGCCCGGGATCTCGACCGACCGGGCGCACGCGCTCCTCAGCGGGAACGAGTGGCGGGCGGCGCGGTACGGGCTGGAGGCGAAGCTGGTCGACCCGACGGCGTCGGAGGGGACGACCGGGGTGCGGAGCGCGATCGGCAGGCTCGTGGACCGGCTCTCGGCCACCGCCGAGGCACAGGGCGACGGCCCGGCATTGGGCCGGGTCGCGTCGATCCTCGAGCGAGGCAACGGTGCGGAGCGCATGCGCCGCGTCCTCGACAAGTGCGGGGACTTCGCGGCGCTCGTCTCCTGGCTCTCGGCCGAGACGATGCTCGGGACCGGTCTCGACCGCCGGCGCGAACAGCGGAAGGAATGTGCATGAAGATCTTTGGCAGTCACGACGAGAACACCCTGGCGCAGCTCCGCGACGTGGCGAGCCGCGCCGAGCGGGCGGCGCTCATGGCCGATGGGCACCTGGGCTACGTCATGCCGATCGGCGGCGTCGCCGCGTACCGTGAAAAGGTCAGCGTGGTGGGCGTCGGCTTCGACATCGCGTGTGGCAACGCGGCGATCCGGACCGACCTCACGCTCTCGGATCTCGGTGCGACGGAGCGTGAGCGCTCGCGGCGGCTGAACGCGCTCGCGGACGAGATCCAGCACCAGGTGAGCTTCGGGGTCGGGCGGAAGAACCATGCCGACGACGCGCCCGTCGACCATCCGCTCTTCGACGACCCTGCATGGGATGCGGTGCCGGCGAAGCACCGGGGCAATCTACGTGAGAAGGCGCGTGCGCAGCTCGGCACCGTCGGGAGCGGGAACCACTACGTCGACGTCTTCGCCGACGAGGGCGGCACGCTCTGGGTCGGCGTGCACTTCGGATCTCGTGGCTTCGGCCACACCGTCGCCTCCGGCTTCCTGGCGCTCGGCCAGGGAGCGCGCTGGGGCGAGCGCGTCCCCGAGGCCGAGGTGCTGCTTCCGCTCGGCGCACCACTCGGCCACGACTACTGGCACCTCATGGAGCTGGCCGGCCGCTACGCCTACGCCGGCCGCGAGTGGGTGGCGCGCAAGGTCACAGCGATCCTGGGCGGCCGCGAGCTGGAGCTCGTCCACAACCACCACAACTTCGCCTGGAAGGAGACGCACGGCGGCCAGGAGTACGTGGTCGTCCGCAAGGGCGCGACCCCCGCGTTCCCGGGGCAGAAGGGCTTCATCGGCGGGAGCATGGGCGACGACGCGGTCATCGTCCAGGGCACACCCGCCGAGCGCGCGGACGAGGCGACGCTCGAGCTCCAGCGCGCGGCACTCTTCTCGACCGTGCACGGCGCGGGGCGAGTCATGAGCCGAACCGCCGCGGCCGGGAAGCGTCGCCGCAGGACGGGCGAGGTGATCCGCCCGGGTCGTGTCACGCCGGAAATGATGCAGGCGTGGGTACGCAAGAAGGGCGTCGTCCTCCGGGGCGGCGGTCTCGACGAAAGCCCCCACGTCTACCGCCGCCTCCCCGAAGTGCTCGCGGCCCAGGGCAGCACGATCGAGGTGCTGCACACGCTCAGGCCACTCATCGTGGTCATGGCCGGCGCGAACGAGTTCGATCCGTACAGGGATTGAGGGCGAGGGCGGGCGCGGGCGCGTGGTTTGCCCCACGCCCGCCCCGCCGCTGCAGGCCGCCGCCACCCGCCGGCGCCAGCCGGCTACCTGCACACCCTCAGATTCGGATCCGCCGGATTCTTCACCCCTTGAGCTACGTACGTCGGGGTGTCCCTCACATTGGGCTGGCGGGCCGAGCGGCTGCAGCACTTCCTAGCGTCGGCCGCCAAGATGATCGTCCCGGCCGGAGCGCAGTAGTCGCCGTGGACGACGACGCCGGTGGTGTTGGCTTTGCGGAAGTTGACGTCCCTCCACCAGTTGAGCCCGCCCACCCAGTGTGCGACGGCCTTGTCCCACTCGGCGGCGCAGACGTTTCTGTGGCGAGTGGGCGCCAGGTAGTCGAGCGGTCCGTCCTTGCACGCCAGCCCGTTCGGGTTCTTCCAGCAGCACTCGTCGTGCTCCCAGCTCCCGGCGTTGACGGGGCAGCGCCCTCCCGCACAGAACCCGGCGAGCCCCTGCTGTACGCCGCACTGTGCGCCGACGGCGCCGAAGCAGAACTCCTGCTTGACGGTCGTCGCGGTCGTCTGAACCTGCGGGTAGGCGCAGGCGAGGCGGATCTGGTCGATTGACGAGCCGTACCTGCCCTGGACGGCCTTCGCCGGGCGGTTGCCGGCACAGGTCAGGGGACCGAAGTCGCGCCCGCCGTTGCCCCCGGCGGCGGAGAGCCACCGCGTGCTGCCGGACGTGCGGCCCTCGGTGTTCAGGGGTCGGCAGGCGATCTGGACCCTGTCGACGAGCGAGGCCGCGCGGCCGCGGATCGAGGAGACGACCTGGCCCTGTGGGCAGGTCCGGGTGAACGTCTGTCCGCCGTTTCCACCCGCTCCGCCCGTCGTGCGACGACTCCCGGTGAGTTTGCCGTCGGCGCCGACCCGCTGGCAGACGGCGGCGACCCGGTCGATGTACCAGCCGGCGCGGCCGCTGATCCCGACCAGCACCTCATCGGCGCGACACGATTGTGAGAAGTCCCTGCCTCCGGTCCCACCGGCACTGGCGGTGCGATAGATGTCCTGGGCGGCGGCAGTCCCGACCAGGAGGACCACTCCAAAGAGCGCGGCCGCGAGTGACGCGGCGGCGCGTGTGATCACGGCCCTCATGGATCCCTCCTTTACGTGGTTCCGAGTCGTGGGGCGGGCGATTCGATACGCTTCCTGCCCCACTACTCGGAATTTCGGCGGAAAAGGGATCATGTCGGGCGGAGCGCCCCGAGAGTGGCGCTCGACTAGTTCCTCCAGGTGAAGTCGACGATCGCGACCCGGTACACCCTGGCCTGCGCATCGTAGCTGATCCGGTAGGCGGCCGGGTACCAGCCGGGCCGCGGGTAGCGCGCCGGCTGAGGGATCGGGATCGTCTCGTCCGTGCGCCGGAGCAGGTATTCGCGCGTGATCATGGGCTCGATGAAGGTGATCTCACCATCCCAGGAACCGTAGATCATCGTCCTGGTGAACGGCTTGTACGCTTCGGGGTTGCCGAGCAGCCGCTGAATCTGCGGGTCGCGCGAGTCTTCCCAGTGCAGCCCCATCCCGGGCTCGGCCAGTGCCGCGGGCTCCACGTCGGGTGGTGCCGGAACGATGTAGTGCGGCGGCACGAAGTCGCCCGTGGGCAGGTTGTTCGCCTTCCTGGCGAAGTCCGGATCTTCCCGCCGGATCGCCTCGACCTCGGCGTGCGGGGTCAGGTAGAAGTGGAAATCGAAGTGCGGAACGTCGTACACGCCCTCGGGGATATGGCCTTGTGGGTTCCAATCGAAGAGCACGAACCGGTACGGCTCCGGAGCGTTGTAAGGGAGCTCCATCGGGATCCAGATCATCTCGTCGGGTAGTCTGCCCTCGATCGTCCGTGCATCGATGGCGACACCGACCTCGAGCGGCCTGTCTCCCGACTCCTCATCCAGTACCACGTAGGTGCGGACCTGGCCCTCTCCGAGCGAGACCGGAGTACCGTAATGCAGGAGCTTTCCCGCAGCTTCCGACTGCAGCGTGGCGACTGCCGGCGCATCACGGTCCGGGAGGGTGGGGCGGCCCTGT
>CALKIP010000046.1 GCA_937995995.1 uncultured bacterium | reverse complement strand
AACCCACGACCGTCGGATTAAAAGTCCGCTGCTCTGCCGACTGAGCTACCGGCCCGAATCCGTTGAGTGGACAGATGTTGTAATTTAGCCGCATCACCCCCGTAGTTCAACCGAAACCACGTGCCTACTCCGTCAATTCGGTGCCGCCCCGGAGCGCGATCCGATGCCCGACCCACGTGCCGGCGACCGCTGCCGTCATCTGGACCAGTAGGAGCGCCGCGGTGAGGAGTGGGGTGAGGGCCTCCCAGGTCAGCGAGGGAAACGGAATAGCGAGCAGGTTGACGATGAACCAGGCCGCGATCGACGCCAATCCGATCATGATGCCGTGAAGAATGGGTGCCCGCAGGGCGCGAAAGCCGATGAAGAGCCCGCCCAGCCAGAAGCCGAGGGCGGTCGAGACCAATGCACCGGTGGCGTCCGCCTCCGTGTCGGGGGCAACCAGCTCCAGAGCCGCGAGGGTGAGGGCGATGAGCGACGTCATCGCGATGGCGACCAGCCACCCTGTGGCGACCCAGAGCGGGTGGACGTTTCGAAGTTGCTCCGTATGCACGCCGTGTCTCCTGTCGTGGTGCGCGCGATACTCACGCCCGCGCCGGACGCGTGCCGACATCGAAGCCGGCAGGTACGGGGTGCACCGCAGAGACCGGGCCGGCGAATGTTCGCGGCCGGCCGTTCGTACGGAGACTTTGTGCGCCCGCTATTGGCAGGAGTTCAGAGGTCGAGTGCGAGTTGGACCGGGGCGAAGGAGCGGCGGTGGTGAGGGGTCGGCCCCAGGCGGGCCAGGGCCTCCCTGTGCTCCGGCGTGCCGTAGCCGGAGTTCCGTTCCCAGCCGTAGCCGGGATACCGCAGGGAAAGGCGAGCCATGAGGCGGTCGCGCGTGACCTTCGCGAGGATCGATGCACAGGCGACACTGTGCACACGCCGATCGCCTTCGACGACGGCCGTCTGCGCCTCGCCCAAGGCCGGGACGGGAAGCCCATCGACGATGACGTGGTCGGGGATGAGCGAGAGCCGGTCGAGTGCACGGCGCATCGCCAGATGCGTCGCCTGGAGGATGTTCAGGCGGTCGACCTCACGAGAACTGGCCGCACCGATGGCACAGGCGAGCGCCTGCTCACGGATCTTGCGCGCCAGTTCCTCGCGCACCGATGCACGGAGGCGCTTGGAGTCGTCGACGCCGTCGATGAAGAGACCGCGTGGCAGCACGACCGCAGCCGCGAGGACGGGCCCGGCCAGCGGACCGCGCCCGGCCTCGTCCACACCGGCCACGTGCTCGAGGCCTCGCATCCAGAATTCTTCTTCCAGAGCGAGAAGCGCGGCGGAGTGCCCGGACCGGGCCTCCCGCCGCGCATCCAACCCGCTCTGCGACCGGCTTCGCGCGTCCTTCGTCACGCGCGCCTACCCGACGGACTAGCGCCGATGCCGCTCGCGGATCCGCGCCGCCTTGCCGCGCAGACTGCGCAGGTAGTAGAGCTTCGCACGGCGCACACGGCCGCGCCGCACCACGTTGATCGACTCCACGGTGGGAGAGTGGAGCGGGAAGACACGCTCGACGCCCACACCGTTCGAGATCTTGCGCACCGTGAAGGTCTCGTTGACCTGGCCACCCTTGCGGGCGATGCACACACCCTCGAAGACCTGGATGCGCTCCTTCTCGCCCTCGCGCACGCGTACGTTCACACGCAGCGTGTCGCCGGGCGCGAAGTCGGGAATGTCCGTCCGGACCTGTTCCTGCCGCAGTTCGTCCAAAATGTCCATTGTTGCCTCCTGAGCATTTCTGTCGGAAGAGAGCGCCGTCGCTCAGTCTTCCACAGCCTCTCCGTACAACCGAACGTGTCTCTCCCACAGATCCGGGCGACGCTCCCGCGTCAGCCGCTCCGCCTGCTCCCGACGCCACGCCGCGATCCGTGCGTGATCGCCCGAGAGCAGGACATCCGGCACCGCGTGGCCGCGGTACTCCGCCGGACGCGTGTACGACGGTGGACTCAGCAGCCCCTCGTCGTAGAAGGAGTCGGTCGCCGCCGACTCGTGTGTTCCCAGTGCGCCCGGCAGGAGCCGGACGACGGCGTCGGTGATCGCCAGCGCGGCGTATTCCCCGCCGCTGAGCACGAAATCACCCAGTGAGACCTCTTCGGTCGCGAGTTGGTCCGCGACGCGCTGGTCCACATCCTTGTAGTGACCGCACAGGAGCGTGAGCTCCGGTTCCACCGAAAGCCGCACCGCATCCTCGTGCTCGAAACGCTTGCCGCGCGCCGACATCAAAAGGATCGGCCCGCTCGGCTGCAACGCGTCGATCGCCTCGAAGAACGGCTCCGGCTTCATCACCATGCCGGTCCCGCCGCCGTAGGGCTCATCGTCCACCGTGCGGTGACGGTCGTGCGTGAAATCCCGCAGGTCCGTCACCCGGTACTCGACCAGCCCCGCCTTCGCCGCCCGGGCCGGGATGCTGAGCGAAAGCGGGCCCGTGAAGAAATCGGGGAAGATGGTGACGATGTTGATCCGCATGGTCCCCCGGCCCCGCCTCCCAACTCCGGCGCAATCGACCGCCGCCGCGCGAGCGATCGGCTCCTCGCCTCACTCGCCGCGCGGCTCCCCTGCCTACAGCTCGAGCAGTCCCGGCGGCGGCTCGATCACGATCCGACCGCCCTCCACGTCCACTTCCTTGACGACCCGCTCGACGAACGGGATCAGGTGCGACCGCCCCGCTCCCTTCACATCCAGCAGTTCGGCGGGCTCGGTGTCGTAGACCTCACGCACCCGCCCCACGACGTCGCCACCGACCGTCTCGACCTGGAGACCGAGGAGCTGGTGGTAGTAGACCTCGCCCTCCTCGAGTGGACGGAGGTGCTCCCTCGCGACGAGGAGGTAGCGCTGTGCGAACGGCTCGACCGCCGTCCGGTCCTCGAAGCCCTCGAACTTGACCAGGAGCCCGCGCTTGAACGGGCGTACCCGCTCCACCACGAGCTCCGGTGCATCCGGCTCCAATTCGCCGTCCCCATCACCGAGCAGCACCTCGCGCTCGGGGGCGAACACCTCGTCCGGCTCATCGGTGAGCGGGTCGACGTAAAGCTCGCCCTTCACCCCGTGGGGCCGCGTGATGTGGCCGACGACCAAGTACTCCGGCCCCTCCGACCGGCCGTCCACGGCCTCATCGGAGGAGCGCCGCGCCGCGTCGGGGTCCGGAGTCGAACCGGGCGCGGCCACGCCGCCTACTCCTGAGGCTCTTCCGCCGCTTCGGCGGGCGCCTCGGCCTCCGCCCCCGCCTCTTCGACGACGGACTCCGCGGCCGCTGCCTCGACGACCGGCTCCGCCTCGGCCTTGGCCGCGGCAGGCGCAGCGGCTGCCTGGGCCTTCGGCGCCTCGACTCCGGCCGAACCCTGGCGCGCCTTGCGGATCAGCGACTTGACCGTCGGCGTGACCTCGGCGCCGCGCGCGATCCAGTGATCCACCTTCTCGAGGTCGATCTTCAACTCCACCGGATCCTGGCGCGGGTTGTAGAAGCCGACGTTGTCGATGTAGGTGCCGCTGCGAGGAGACTGCCCCTCGGAGACGACGATGCGGTAGCTGGGCTGCTTCTTCCGGCCCACGCGCCGGAGGCGAATTCGTACAGGCATGGCTCTCTCGTTGTGGTTCTCGTTCGGGTCCGGATCAACCGAGTCCGGGGAAGCGGGGCATCATCGGCATGCGGCCGCCACGGCCGCCACCCATTCCCATCCCCTTCATCTGCTTCATCAGCTTCTGCATGTCCTTGAACTGCTTCAGCAGTCGGTTCACTTCCTGGACCGGTCGCCCCGACCCACGGGCGATGCGTGCCCGACGAGACCCGTTCAGGATCTCCGGCCGCTGCCGCTCCTTCGGCGTCATCGACAGGACGATCGCCTCGATGTGCTTCATCCGCTTGGGGTCGATCTTGGCCTGCTTGAGCAGCTTGCTGTTGACCCCGGGGATCATCTTGAGCAGCCCCTCGAGGGGCCCGAGCTTCTGAAGCTGGCGCATCGCGACCAGGAAGTCCTCCAGATCGAACTTCCCTTCCCTCGCGACCTTCCGCTCCAGACGTTGCGCTTCGTCCTCGTCGAAGGCCTGCTGCGCGCGCTCCACCAGCCCGACCACGTCGCCGCGCTGGAGGATGCGGTCCGCCATGCGGCGCGGATCGAAGACATCGAGCCCGTCCGGCCGCTCACCGATCCCGATGAACTTGATCGGCACACCCGTGGCGCCGCGCACCGACAGCGCCGCACCGCCACGAGCATCACCGTCCATCTTGGTCAGCACCACGCCCGTCAGCCCCAGGGCCTCGTGGAAGCCCTCGGCGATGCGCACGGCCTCCTGCCCGATCATGGCATCGACCACGAGCAGGATTTCCGTGGGCTCGACCTGCGCCTTGACCCGACGCAGCTCGTCCATCAACTCGGCGTCGATCTGAAGTCGGCCCGCCGTGTCGAGCAGCACGACCCGATGACGATCCGCGTTCGCACGCTCGAGCGCCCGCTTCGCCAGCTTCGCGACGTCCCGCTCCTCACGGTCCGCGAAGACGGGAACGCCGATCTGCGAGCCGAGCGTCTCGAGCTGATCGATCGCCGCGGGACGGTAGATGTCCAGCGCCGCGAGCAGGGGCTTCTTCCCCTCCCGCGACAGGCGCCTGGCCAGCTTGGCCGCCGTGGTCGTTTTACCGGAACCCTGGAGCCCCGCCAGCAGGATCACCGTCGGCCCGACGGGCGCCGTCTTCAGCCCCTCGCGCTTCTCACCGAGGAGCGTGACCAGCTCGTCGTGGACGATCTTGACGATCTGCTGCCCCGGCGCAACCGACTTGAGCACCTTCTCGCCCAGCGCGCGCTCCTCGACCTTCGTCAGGAAGTCGCGCGTGAGCTTGTAGTGCACGTCCGCCTCGAGCAGAACACGACGAATCTCCCGCAGCCCATCCTTGATCATGGGCTCCGTGAGCAGTCCGCGCTGCTTGAAACGGCCGAGTACGCCGTCCAGCTTTTCTGAAAGCTCCTCGAACATACTTCTCGTTCGGGCTACGATTCACAATCCAAAGCCCTTAAGTATAGCCAATCCCGGCCAGTGGCTCAAGTCCGCTCCCGAGGATGCGGACCCGACCGCCACCCCGGCCGTGGGCTCTGAAGATAACACTGCCGGCGGCCTCGACCACGGACCTGTCGATGCCGCCGGCAGGATTCTGGCTTCGGAGGCCAGCGCCGGAGCCGCGCTACCTGGCCCTCGTCGTAGCCCTACACATGTATGATCTGCTCTCTCCGAGTGCCGACGGACACGTACCAGATCGGCACGCCGGTCAGCTCCTCGATGCGCCGCATGTAGTCTCGGGCGGCACGGGGCAGTTCCTCGACGGAGCGGGCATCGGCAGTGGAGGCCTTCCAGCCGGGGAGCGTCTCGTAGACCGGCTCTGCCTGGTCGAGGAGCGTGAGATCGTCGGGAAAATCCTCGACTTCGTCGCCCTCGATCCGGTACCCGGTGGCGATGCGGATCTCGTCGAAGGTGTCCAGGACGTCCAGCTTGGTGAGCGCGAGGCCGGTCAGGCCGTTGACGCGTGCTGCGTAACGGACGACGACGGCATCGAACCAGCCACAGCGCCGCGGCCTGCCGGTGGTGGCGCCGAATTCGCCGCCGATGCGCTGCAACTTCTCGCCGAGCGCTCCCGGGATCTCCGTGGGCAGCGGCCCGCTCCCGACCCGGGTCGTGTATGCCTTGACGACGCCGAGCACCGCATCGATCGCGGTCGGTCCGATCCCGGTCCCGGTCGCCGCACTCGCGGCCGTGGTGTTGGAGGAGGTGACGTAGGGATACGTTCCGTGGTCGACGTCGAGGAGTGCGCCCTGTGCGCCTTCGAGGAGCACCGGGCGATCCTCGGCGAGGTACCGGGTGATCTCGCGACCGACGTCGGTGGCGAGGGGCAGCAGGCGGTCACGAGCGGCGAGGGCCTCGTCGGCCACGCGCTCGGGATCGACCCGCTCCGCGCCGATCGCCGCGAGCCGCTCGTTCGCGCGCTCCGCGGCCGCGCGGATCAGTCGGCGTGCCCGATCGGCATCGCGCAGGTCGGCGACGCGGATCCCACGACGGGCGATCTTGTCCTCGTACGCCGGACCGATCCCCTTGCCCGTCGTGCCGATCTTTTCGGCGCCACGCGCCGGCTCGTGCGCCACGTCGAGGCGTTTGTGGTATTCGAGGAGCAGGTGCGCGCGACCACTCACGCCGACGCGTTGCTCGGCATCGATCCCGCGTGCGATGAGCCCATCCATCTCCTGGAAGAACTGCTTGCAGTCGAGGACCACGCCGTTCCCCAGGAGGCAGCGCTTGCCCTCGTGCAGGATCCCCGATGGGATCTGGTGGAGGATGAACTCCTCGCCGCCCACGTGCACGGTGTGCCCGGCGTTCGCCCCGCCCTGGTAGCGTGCGACGACATCGGCCTCATCGGCCAGCACATCCACGATCTTGCCCTTCCCCTCGTCGCCCCACTGCGACCCGACGACGACGAGGCACCTGTATCCGTTCATCTCGATATGGAGAGGGGAATTCAAACTTGGACCGGCATAGGGTAGCGCCAACCCCACCGCGCCGCAACGGGTAGCCTCGTGCCTACGCCCGGGTCCCTGCCGCCCGCAGCCACTCGAGCGCTCCCGAAACCAGGGCGACGGCCAGGGCCGCACCCTCGCCGGTGAGCTGATCCGGCGCATCTTCCGGGCGGTGTACGCGCCGCAGGGATCGAGCCGTGCCCCGGAGCAGCGTCAGTGCGGGATACCCCGCGCGGGCGAAGGGAATATGGTCGACGAGCACCCCGGGCGGCAGGTCCCGGCGGTCGATGGAAAGCCCGAGCGCCCCGGCACTCGCCAGGAAGGCGGCAACGAGGTGGGGGGCCAGGCCGCCTCGACGGCGCGGCCAGCCGAAGCGATCGGCCAGGCGGAACTCGCCGTCGTCGTCCAGGCCATCGAGGTTGATCACGCCGTCCAGTGGCGGCAGGCGTCGAGCCGCATCGGCGGCGCCCGCGAGCCCCAGCTCCTCGCCGTCGGTGACGAGGAAGGCGACATCCTCGCTCTCCCGCTCCCGGCGCGCGATGCCGAGGAGCGCGGCGAGGCCGCTGGCGTTGTCGAGTGCGCCCGGCGATTCGTTCTTCGCCACGCACGCGGCGAGCAGACCACCGCCGATCAGGCCGAGCGTTCCGACGCCGATCGTGAGTGGTACGGAGATCCACGTCCGCTCGAGTGCGCCGATGCCGGCCAGGACCAGGAGCGCGACCGTGGAAAAACCCGACAGCGCGATGCCCGTGGTGCGAAGATACGTCGACACCGGCTGTGACTTGGTGTCGCGGTGCGCCACGACGATGCGCCGTGGTCGGGCATTCGGCCTCCGGATCAGCCAGTTCGCCGTCGTCGTGCGGCTCAGCGGAAAGCCAGCGATCGCACGACGCGAGAAGAGTGCGCCGAACCCCGCCAGGATTGCGGCGGCTCCGAGTACGGCGGCCGCCGCGCCCGGGCGTCGCAGCGTGAGGAGCGTCGTCGCGCCGACGGTGCCGGCGATGACGATCGCCCCGGCGAGGGGGACGCCGAAACGCCCGGGCCACGTGGAGAAGGAGAAGGGCAGCGCTTCGACGGTGTAGCCGAGTTCCTCGAAGCGCCGTCGGAGTTCCGCCTCGGTTTCAGCGGCGCCGGCGGTGCCGGTCATGCGCGGGCGAGCCAGCGCCTCGACCGCCTGCCTTGCGGCGCGCCTCTCCTCGTCCCCGACCGCCCGGACCCGCTCGTCGAAGGCCTCGACCTGGAACTCCATACATCCACATCCTGCAGAGTTACGGGATCAGAGCAACCCCGTACGTTGCAGGACCCGGACCACCTGTGGATGCTCCTTCTGGCTCAGATTGCGCAGTGGCGGACGCGTGC